>JACQHI010000166.1 GCA_016199105.1 Lentisphaerota bacterium
CCGGTACAGCGGGACCTACGGGACCGCTGCTCTTTTCACCTCAGCGGGTGCGTAGCCCCCGCTGTACTTTGAACGAGTTTCGGAGGTAGAGCAGGCGCTACGAGCCTGCTGTTTTTCCATCATGCGAATTGCTGTCCGCCGGCAGCGCGACCACGGCGGTGGGATCCACGCTGAAACGGACGTCCGCCGGCCGGGCGTCCGCCGTCCAACGGGGATTCATTTCCAGCGCCTTGAGTTCCGTGCCGTTGGCGGCCGTCAGGCGGTATTCCGCCGTCTCGCCCAGGTACAACACGTCGCGGATGACCGCCGGGAAGCCGGGGGTGCCGGAACCCGGGGTCAACACGAGGGACTCGGGCCGCACGGAAAGCGTCACGCGAGCGCCGACGGCAAAGGGCTTGGCGAACGCGGCGCACTCCCAGACCCCGAAGCCGGTGTTCACGGTGAGACGCCCGTCGCGGACGGCGGTCACGGACCCCGGAATCAGATTGGCGCCGCCGAGAAAATCGGC
Source organism: Lentisphaerota bacterium (assembly GCA_016199105.1). Taxonomy (GTDB): domain Bacteria; phylum Verrucomicrobiota; class Kiritimatiellia; order JAAZAB01; family JAAZAB01; genus JACQHI01. Next base: position 509 of record JACQHI010000166.1, read on the forward strand.
CGTGAAACGGTTGACCGGCCGCTCATACAGCGCCCGCGGCACGCCCACCTGTTCCACGCGGCCGCCATTGAGCACGGCGCAACGGTCCGCCATGCTGAGGGCCTCCTTCTGGTCGTGGGTGACATAGAGGGTGGTGATGCCCAGCTCCTTGACGAGCCGCCGGATTTCGATCCGCATGTCGAGGCGGAGCTTGGCGTCGAGGTTGGAGAGCGGCTCGTCGAGCAGGAGGCAGTCGGGATTGATGACGAGCGCGCGGGCCAGCGCGACGCGCTGTTGCTGTCCGCCCGAGAGCTGGGTGGGCGTGCGCTCCGCCTGGTCCACGAGGCGCACCTTGCACAGCGCCTCGCGCACGCGCCGGCGGCGCTCCTCGGCCGGCGGCTGCCGGCCCGGCACCGTCAGGCCGAAGGCGACGTTGGCTTCCACCGTCATGTGCGGCCAGAGCGCGTAATTCTGGAAGACCATGCCGGTGCGGCGCTCATGGGGCGGGCGGGCTGTGACATCGACGCCGTCGAACAGGACGACGCCCGAATCCGGCGCGCAGAAACCGGCCACGATCCGGAGCAGGGTGGTTTTTCCGCAGCCGGAGGGGCCCAGCAGGAAGAAGGTTTCGCCGTCCCGGATTTCCAGCGACACGTCGGCGGCCGCCGCCACGTCGCCGTAGGTCTTGGTGATCCGCTTCAGCGTGATGTTCATGGGGCGACAAGCGCCCATTCAAAACGGAATTTCGAATGGGCGGTTCCAGGTTCCGGGTTCACCGTTCAACGGTTGCCTGCCATCAAATCCAAAATCCAAAATCTAAAATCCCAAATGGCTAGGCGGCCGCGGCGGCCATCTTCGCCTTGTGGGCCACCCGGTATTTCTGCATCAGTTGCTGGACGATCATGCCGCACTGGCTGACGCTCCAATACAGGACGAGGCCGGAGGCCATGTTGTAAAACATGAACAGCATCATCACGGGCATGACGATCAGCATCATTTTTTGCTGGGTGGCATCGGTGGTCGGCATAAGCTTCTGCTGCAAGGCCATGGTGACGGCCATGAAGATGGGCAGGATGTTCAAGGGGTAGGGGAGCACGTCGGCGAACAGGCGTTCCGGTTCGCTTAAATCCTTGATCCACAGGAAATCGGCGAACCGCAGCTCGATGGCGCTCCGGAGCACCACGAAAAGCGCGTAGAAGACGGGGATCTGGATAAGGATCGGCAGGCAACCGCTCAACGGATTCACCTTGTGTTTCTTGTAGAGCGCCAGCGTTTCCTCCTGCACCTTCTTGGGGTTGTCCTTGTGCTTGGCGCGGAGTTCGGTTATCAGCGGCTGGAGTTCCTGCATCTTCTTCATGCTTTCCGTGCTCTTGTGGGTAACCGGCCAGAAGACGATGCGGACCAGGAACGTCAACAGGATGATGGCCACGCCGTAGTTGGGCACCACGCCATAAATGGCGTTCATCAACCAGAGGAGCTGCGCGCAAAACCACGACCACATGCCGAATTCCATGACCTCGTTCTGGTTCATGGCGAGGGTCTTGAGGATGGAAAACTTTTTAGGGCCTATGTAGTAGTTGAATTCATGGGTCGCCGCGCCGCCGGGCTCGACGGCTTTTTCGGGAAACATCAACGCGCCGGACACCTTTTCGATCAGCGCATTTTTCGGCGCCAGGGCGGGATTGTCCTTTTCGCCCGGCGCAAGGGCGCGCCCGGCGTTCAACCGGTATCCGCTGCTTTCGTATCCGCCGTTGTCGGTTTTTATCGGGGTCAGAATCTGGACAAAGTATTTGTTCTTCACCGCCATCCAGTCGAGCGGAATGCCGTCGGTCTTCAGGATCGAGCGGGGCAGGACGGGCAGGCTCTTGTCTTTCCGTTCATCCTCGAAAAGGCCGGCCAGCTTGTCGGCCCAATAGTGGACTTTCTCGCCGCCGATCGAGGGTTGCGTGTCCTGTCCCAAATACGCCTGACTGTCGGCGGTCTCGCCGGCGAACAGGCTCATGGGGCCGAGTTGGACCGTGTGCTCGGCGAGAGCGACGGGGTTCGTCGTCTCGTTGGTGAATACATCGGTGATCGTCAGGCGGTAATCCTCCCGCAGAACGACGGTGCGGGTCAGGCTGAGCCCGCTGGAGGTCTGGCCGGTCATCCGGAGCGTCGGTTCGGCGGCGTCCGGAACCGGGTTGATGTCGACGGTCGCGGACAGCATCAAGCCGCCATACACGAGCGCCGCCTGGTTCGAAAAATCCAGCACGATGGGACCGCTGTCTTTGTCCACCTTCTGGCGATACCGGGTGAAGGTGGCCGTCACGAGGCCGCCGCCGCGCGAGGACAGCGTCACGGACATGTTGGTGTTGGACAACTCAAAGAGCGTTTCGGGCGGCAACGGCTGGGAGGGTTCCGCCTGGAGTTCGACCGTCGGTTCCGGTCTGGCCGCGACCGGGACATGGGCGGCGGCGGGTGGGGTTTGCCCGGGAGGGTGGGCAACCGGGGGGATGCCGGACACCTGCGTGGGGAGGTTGGTGGCGGCGGGCGGCGCCGGCGGCGCCGGGAAAAAATACGTATAGATCATGGGCCAGGCCATCATCAGGATGAACAGCAGAACGACAATGACGATGTCTTGTTTTTTCATGGAAGTGTGTCTCTACGGTACGGGGTCCCACCCGCCGGTGTGGAAGGGATGACAGCGCGCCAGCCGCCGGATTCCCAAGGTCAGGCCTTTGAGTGAACCATGCCGGCGCAGGGCCTCCACGCAGTACTCCGAACAGGACGGATTATAGCGGCACGATCCCCCCAGAAAGGGCGACAGCGTCCATTGATAGAGGCGGACAAGCAGAATCAGCGCCGATTTCATGCGCGGAAGACTACCGTATTGGCCCGGATTGCGCAAGGCCGGCGGACAAGTCAACAGCAATTCGCATTATGGAAGAGCAGCGGTCCCGTAGGTCTGCGCTTGCCCCACAAAATCTACGC
>JACQHI010000177.1 GCA_016199105.1 Lentisphaerota bacterium
CGTGGGGGAAACATTCAAACCCGGCAACACACTCATGACGACCTGCACGGTTCGATAAATTTGGCCGTCGGAGTAAGGATCCACGGCAACAACGGTGATCCGGCCCGTCAGGATTCCGGAACCCACTCCTGTGCTGTTACAGGCCACGGTAATGGTGTCATGCTCGCCCGTGCTACTGCCGCTGGTCGAACTGACCGTGAGCCAACTGACATTCGTGGTGATGGCGTAATTCAAGGTGGCATTGCTGAAAGCCGGGTTCCAGACCTCAAACGTCAGGTTGGTCGTTGCATTCAACGGAAGGATGCAGGAGAGGTTGGTCGGACTCAGGGCGATATCCGCCACCCAGCCAAAGACCACCGTGCCCACGCCCCCATTCGTCCCTGGCTGGACGGAAAAAACCCCGGCGTTCGTGCCATAAGCCCGCCAGATAGCGATGCGTCCGCCGCCGCCGCCGGCAAGCGTGGTGGCGTTGTTTCCCGCCCCCCCCTTGGCGGTGAAACTACCGTTCGTGCACCCATAATTGCGGCAGGTGATGTAGATGCCGCCGCCCGAGCCGCCACCGTCCCCCCAGCCCATGTAGTCACGACCATCCGAGTTGAAGGCACCGCTCACCGCCACGTTGTTGCGGAGGTGGACGCGGATGACGCCGCCTCCTGACGCTCCAAAATTCGAGACCCACGCCCCATCCGAGCCGCCGCTACCAGGCAGATCGGGCACATTGGCGGACCCGTACGTCAGACCGCCCAATTGACCAGCGGAGGTTCCTCCACGGCCACCGTATCCTCCGCCCGCCCGGGTGGCGGCAGGCCCGCCGGGTCCCCACCCTGCCGCGTGGCCATAATCCGAAAAACCGCCCGAGAATCCGCCCTCCTTGCTTGTGATCGTCCCCCCGCTCGCCACAGAGAGATCGGTGGCTCTCAGGACCACCGCACCGGCATTCGTGGGATTCGAGTTGAGGCCGAGGGTGCCGCTGAGGAGTTGGATCGCTCCCGTGACGCTGATGGAACCGGCGTCCGTCTGGACCGCGTTGGTCTGCCCGCCAAAGACCCGCAAGTTCGAACTCCCGCGAACGATCAGGTCGCCGCCGACCGACACAAGCGGATTGTTGGTATAGTGGCCAAAGAGGCGCCGGGCCAAAGGGGCGGAGGACCGGAACTGATTGTTGTATCTGTTTCCGCCAACCTCGAGGGTCGCGCTCGTATCGAGGATCAGGTCGTTGGTGACGATAATCCGCGTTCCGTCCATCGGAAACCGGAGCCAGCAATTGCTCCAGGCAATCCGATCGAGGGCAATGACCGGATCGGTGGAATACCACTGTCCCCAAAAATATTTTCCGCTCGTTGCGGTCAGGAACTGGTTGTCGGGAAAGAAAAGTGTGCCGATGTCGCCGGCCCCACCGCCCCCTCCTCCCCCGGCCACGGAGAAGACAACCTGCGGCGTCGGCAAAGCGCGCTGGGTCACGGGATCGTAGATCACCGCGATGCGTCCGCCCCCTCCACCCCCATAGAAACTGTTGGTGACATTGCCCTTCGCCCACACCACTCCCGACGTTCCCGCCAGCGCCTGGCAACTGATGAAGATGCCGCCGCCCGACCCGCCCGACCCGCCATTCACGCCGATGGTGTGCTGACCGTTGGCGCTGATAACACCGTTAATCGTCACCAAACCGCTGGCGTCAATCCACACGGCACCCCCGCCATTCCCCCCCGCGTAATAGCTAACCCACCATGATACCGTTGAGCCACTGCCCGGAAAAACGGGCGCATTGCTCGCGCCGTATGGCCACACCGCCGCCGAGCCGATCCCAAAACCGCCATAGCTTGCGGCATGGCCGTTGTTGCCTCCCGGCCAAACAGGTCCGCCCGGACCCTGCCCGCTGTAACTTCCGGCCGGATCGCCCCCGCGATACCCCTTGAAATCCACATTGATCCAACCGCCGGACAGCAAGTTGAAGTCGGTGCACAACACATACACTCGATTGGACATGGAGTTGTTGGTGAACGGGCCGGCACAGGTCATGACGCCGCCATTCGTGACGGTCACGGTCGTCGCCCTCAGGCACGCATTCCAGTTGCTGAATATCAGGCTCCGGCCGAGCGCGAGGGAACTCACATTGGCGGAGACGCCGGTCAGAAAGACAGTGGCCGCCGCATTCGTAATCGTCACATCATCCCCGGCCTGCGGCACCTGAGCCGGAGTCCAGTTGGTGGCGACAAACCAACTTCCCGTGGCCGCCGTGCCGAAGCTGGACCAAGCGATCGGCACGGCTGGAGCCCGCATTCCCAACAACAGGAACGCGGCCGCACACCACAAATATTGCCTCTTGGTCATAACGTTGATCATTCTAGCGACTCGCCCCCCCTGTGTCAAGGTCAGCCCGACCCCTCCTGTTACCCGGCTGCCGCGCATTGCCGCCGAAGGGAATCCGGCGGTCGGCAAAATAGTTGTCGGCCACCCGGCAGAGCGTGGAAACTTCCAGCAGGAGCGCCGGGCCCAACCCGGTGAAACTGTGAAAACGCCCCGGCGGCACGGGCAACACATCCCCCTCCTGAAGGCGATGCACCCGCCGACCGCACACCAGCCGCACGCGGCCCTTCACCACGAAAAACGTTTCGTGTTTTTCCCGATGCCGGTGGCGGGGGCAGGTCTGCCCGTCGAACACGAAAAGGTATTTTCCGCAATACCCGGCTTGTTCGTTGGCGATCCAATATTCGATCAAGCCCGTCCGTCGGAACCGACCCAGGCCGAAATCGCTGACCAGCGGCTTCACCTTCGGCATGGCCAGCTTCCAGCGCCGAACCTGTTTTCGGAAGCCGGCCAGGGCGGCCTTCACCTCCGGCCCTTTCATGCAAATATCGAGCCCTTGTTTCAGTTCCTGCATGGAACGGGCAACATACCGAACGATGCGAGGGAAGAGAAGCGTTAAGAGCAATGTTTTTGCTTGATGTGCGTCCCTCAATTCCGGAACATGAGCGGCACAGTTCGAGCCGGAAACCCGTTGAAGAGGAGGAGTTCTCATGGCAACAAAACTTTCGCGCAAACTGAACATGGGCATGGTGGGGGGCGGACCGGGCGCGTTTATCGGGGATGTCCATGTCAAGGCCGCCCAATTCGACGGTGGGGTGGACCTGGTGGCCGGCTGTTTTTCCCAGGATCCCGGCAAATCGAAACAGCGGGGAAAAGAATTGTTTCTGCGGCCCAGCCGCGTCTATGCCTCCCCCCTTGAGATGATCCGCGGCGAGCGAGCGCTTCCGGAAGGGGAGCGGATCGATTTTGCGGCGATCGTCACGCCCAACAACAGCCACTACGCCATCAGCCGCGATTTCCTGAACGCCGGTTTTCACGTGGTCTGCGACAAACCCATGACCCTCACGCTGGACGAGGCCCGGAAACTCCAGGCGCTCGTGAAAAGCCGGCCCCGACAGGTGTTCGCGCTGACCCATAACTATACCGGCTATCCCATGGTCAAACTGGCCCGGGATCTGGTGCGCGCCGGGCGCATCGGCCGACTCCTGAAGGTGGTGGTCCAGTATCCGCAGGGCTGGCTGATTGATCGCATCGAGAAGCAGGGCGCCAAGCAGGCCGTCTGGCGGACCGACCCGAAACAGTCCGGCAAGGCCGGCTGCATGGGCGATATCGGCACGCACGCCGCCAACCTCGCCGAATACATCACCGGCCTGAAGATCGTCGAGGTCATGGCGGATCTCGGCATCGTCAGGGCCGGCCGCCGGCTGGACGACGACGGCAACTGCCTCATCCATTTCAACAACGGCGTGCGCGGCCTGCTGTTCGCCAGCCAGGTCTGCGTGGGTGAGCTGAACGGACTGCGCATCAATATCTACGGCGAGGACGGCAGCCTGTTCTGGAGGCAGGAGGATCCCAACGATCTGCCGGTCTATAACCGGGACGGCACCGTCACCACCTATCGGCGGGGCACCGGGGCGATTCCCCCGCTGTCGCCCGCGGCGGCGGCGGCGTCACGCCTGCCGTTCGGGCATCCCGAGGCCTTTTACGAGGCCTTCGCCAACATCTACCGGAACGCCTGCGCCACCATGCGCGCCCGGATCGAGGGCCGGAAACCGTCCGCCATCGAGCTGGATTTCCCGAATGTGGACGACGGCCTGCGCGGCATGCAGTTCATCGAGACGGTCGTGCAAGGTAGCCGTTTAAAACGCTGGCTCCGTTGGGTGAACTAAAACGACACTCCAGTGCAGGGTGCCGCAAGCGACGAAAGTATAGGCTGACTTTGCTGACGCGCGTTCATGCCGGATCGGGAAGACCATGAAGAACCCGATGGACAGGCAACTGGAAAAACGGCTTTCTGACCGTTCCGTCGCGATCGGGCGCGAAGGGGAAGTGGCGGCGTTCGGCGAACTGGTGGACGCTTTGCGGTCATCGTCGGCGAATGTGCGGAGGCTGTCAGCTTCGGCGCTGGGCAAGCTGGCCTGGCTGGGGGTGGATCAGGCGGCGGCCGTGGCCGCGCTCGCGCCCGTGGCGCGCCGCGATCCGCACCCGCAAACCCGGCAATACGCCATCAAGGCGCTCAAGGCCTACGGCGCCTCGGCGCGGGAGTGTCTGCCCGACCTGCAGGATATGGCGCGCAATCCGGCCGAAAAAGACTACGTCCGGCGCGATGCCGCCGCGGCGCTGGCGTTCATCGAAGAAGCGGTCCGCATCGCGGCGTCAGCCGCCGAGCATCGGTGCCAGCGCTGCAACGCGCTGGTTTCAGCCGACGAATACGCCCGCTCGGAACAAACCTTTCAGCGCGTTTTTTGCGATCGCTGTTTTGACGAGGTATTCCTGGAACGGCGCAACTTCGAGACGCAGGTGGAGATCAACAAGACGATCGAGGCGCGCGACGGGACCCTGGTGCAGTCCGAGGGGGAACGGCGCATTGCCGATTGGCTGACCGCCCGCGGCCTGGCTTATCGCTATGATGCCAAGTTCCGCATCATAGCGGAATTCCAGATCCGGCCCGACTTCTATCTGCCCGAACTGGATGTCTATATCGAGTATTGGGGACTCGACACCCCGCAGTACAAGATGAGCATGTACAAGAAACAAACGCTCTACCAACAGGAGGGCAAGCGGTTAATCTCGGTGTACCCAAAGGATCTACCGGCCTTGGACCGCTTGCTGGCCGAAAAACTGCACCACTACGGTTTCACACCTTGACGTCGGCGCGCGAAGCAAAGTCAGCAGGAAAAAACTCTATCGCCGGAAAACAACAAGACAACGGAGGAACTCATGAGCAGACCGGTCACATTATTCACGGGACAATGGGCGGACCTGAAGCTGAAAGACCTGGCGGCCAAGGCCTCCGATTTCGGCTATGACGGCCTCGAGCTCGCCTGCTGGGGCGACCACATGGACGTGGAAAAGGGATCCAAGAGCAAGGCCTACTGCGAAGATCAACTGGCGATCCTCGACCGGCACGGCCTGAAATGCTGGGCCATCTCGCATCACCTGGCCGGACAACTGGTCTGCGATCCCAACAACGACGGACGGAGCGACGCGTTCGTTCCCCCATCGCTCCACGGCAAGCCGGAGGCGCAGCGCCGCTGGGCGCTGGATCAGATGAAGAAAGCGGCGAAAACCGCCCGAAACCTGGGCGTCAAGGTCGTGAACGGCTTCACCGGCTCCAGCATCTGGCAGGCCGTCTATGCCTTCCCGCCCATCAGCGACAAATTCATCCGGGACGGCTACGAGCATTTCGCCCGGCTGTGGAATCCGATTCTCGACGTCTTCGACGATTGCGGAGTGAAATTCGCGCTCGAGGTGCATCCGACGGAAATTGCCTTCGACATCGGCACGGCGGAACGGGCGCTGGCCGCCGTGAAGAAAAGGAAGGCGTTCGGCTTCAACTTCGATCCCTCGCACCTGCACTGGCAGGGGGTGAGTCCGGTTAAATTTCTCCAACGCTTCAAGGACCGGATTTATCACGTCCACATGAAGGACGCCATCGTCACGCTCGACGGCGTCACCGGGATTCTTTCCAGCCACCTGAACTTCGGCCAGCCGGGGCGCGGCTGGGATTTCCGCAGCCTGGGCCGAGGCGGGGTGAACTTCGAGGAAATCATCCGGGAACTGAACCGCATCGGCTACGGCGGGCCGCTCTCCGTGGAATGGGAGGACTGCGGCATGAACCGCGAGCACGGCGCCCGGGAAGCCCGTGACTTCGTCCGGCGCCTCGACTTCACGCCCAGCCAGGTGAAATTCGACGCCGCGTTCGAGAAATGATTTGCCATGAGCCTGGCCGATGCGTGCCAGGTGCGCATGACCGAGATTCTTTCCGGCCCGGCGCTGCTGACCACCGACGCCGATTTCCGCATCTACCGCCGCAACAGCCGGCAGGTCATACCCTGCCTGCTGCCATAAAGCGCAAAGCAAAGCGCGTAGCCCCCGATGGACTTTGAACGAGTTTCCGTGGTACAGCAGGCGCTATGAGCCTGCTGTTGTTTTATGCCCACCGACCTGTCCCTGACACCCTGGCGAAGAAGGAAGGCTAAAGGGTATTGGAGCAGGTGGAGTGAAAAATTTCCAGGACACAGTCACGACCGAAGTCGACGGAGCATTTGCTGATTCGCTGTTTCTATTTGCCTGCTTCTCGATTGAACCATGAGCGCGTGCCTGCGAAATCCAAAACCAGGAGGCCGTCTTCGAATGTGAACGTTGTCTTCTCTTCTCGCGGGACGGATGGTTGGTTGCTGATGAGTTGATTCCCTTCCACCCGATAGACCATCTTCATAATCTGGGCCTTCTCACCTGATCGGATGGTGTAGATTAGATTTCCGTTCGGTTGAAACTCCATCTGCACGCCATCTCCGGTCTCCAAATCACCTTCGGCCCTGACAAGAATCCATTTTCCATGCAAAGTGATTTCAGAGGGCAGTGATGCCTTTTTCCTAAAGATGTCGAAGATTCCCATTCGTTTTTTCCTCAACGAACGACGGCTTTTTGGATGAAGAGCGAAACAACGATAACATTGAACGGATAGCTCGGCTCAGTCGGTTTCCTTCTCCGAGCGCAGAAGGTTCATGGCAGCATGCACGACGGCAAGCACGTCAATCTGCGGATAGTGAACGTTCATTCCGGAAGACCGTACTTTGCACGGACTTCCCGAACGCCCTTGGTACGGCCAGCCTTGCTATCGGCAAGACCCCGCTCGATCGCCTCGCGCACGTAGATTTCGTGCATAAGGTCCTCCCACGTGGCGTTCCGTGGCATACGATCCACCAGCTTGTGAGCTTCTTCCTTTTCCATTACGGTTGGCATAGCGTCACCTCCGATTTCCGGAGCCTAGGCTAGCACGGCATGGATTGAGAATCAATCTCTGTGAAGCCCAACCATCAGCCTAAACCCCTCCCTCTCCGTTCACGCAAGTTGTCCGAGGAGGCGCAGGAGGCCGTCCAGGATGGTGAGGGGATGGGGCGGGCAGCCGGGCACAAAGAGGTTCACCGGAAACAGGTCGGTCGCGCCGTTCAGCACTTCCGGCCGATCCCGATAGGGGCCGCCGGCGATGGCGCAGGCGCCGGCCAGGATGACCAGCTTCGGCGCCGGGACGGCTTCCCATGTTTTCTTCAGCGCTTCGAGCATGTTCCGGGTCACCGGGCCGGTGATCAGAAGGCCGTCGGCGTGCCGGGGCGAGGCCACAAACTGGATGCCGAACCGGCCGAGATCGAAAACCGGCGTGTTCAGCACGTTGACATCCGCCTCGCACGCGTTGCACCCGCCTGCGCTCACCTGCCGGAGTTTCAGTGAACGCCCGAAAAGACGCCGGGCCTCGCAATCCAGGGCGCGCGCCAGCCGGTGCATGCTTCCGTCGTAGCACAAATCCTCGCGTCGCGTCGCGGCCAGGCGGTACTGGTTTGAAAACCGGATGGCGCCGTGCGGACAGGCCTTCGCGCAATCGGCGCAAAACAGGCACCGGCCGAGATCCATCGTCAATTTCGGGCGCGTCGTCACGGCGCCCGTCGGACACGCCTCGGCGCAGGCACGGCAGTCCGGGGAACACTTCCCGACATCGAGTTCCGGAAGCCCGCGGAAGCGGTCAGGCAGCACGGGCGCCGACGCCGAAGGAAACGGCATCGTGCGGTGTTTCTGCTGAAGCCGGGCTCTGACAATATTCAACAACATGATCGCTTCACAAATCGTGACCGCAATAGGAGAGGTTGAAGCTTTTGTTGCACAGCGGGAAATCGGATATCGGCTGGTCTCGCATGGCCATGGCGAGTCCCAGCCAGTTGTGGAAAGAGGGGTCCACCACCTTGTAATGGGCGAAGCGCCCTTGCGCGTCCGTGAGGGTGACATGGCAAATCTCCCCCCGCCATCCTTCGATCAGCGAAACCGCCAACCGGTTCGCGCCGAGAGGCCCGAGCTCCTGCCCGATGGGTCCTTCCGGAAGCGACCCCGCCTGGTTTCGGATGAACTCGATGGAACGCTGGATTTCGAGCCGGCGGACGAAGGCCCTCGCGAAAACGTCGCCCATCGTCAACACGGCCATGGGAATATGGGCGAACCGGTAGATGCCGCTGGGAAAATCGCAACGGACATCCCGCCGCAAGCCGCCGGCGCGCGCGGCCGGCCCGACAAGCCCCAGCGTTTCGCAGAGCTCACGGGACACGATGCCGGTGTTTTCAAAACGCGCCATGACCGACGCCGTGTCCCACAGTAATTCCGTCGCCGTCATGACATCTTTTTCCGCGCGGTCAAGCCGTTCGAGCAATTCGCGAATCCGGTAAAAATCGGCGTCGAACCCGACGCCGCCCGGCGTCACCATGCCCCGGCCGAACCGGCTGCCGCACAGCAAGGCGATCAGGTTGAGGAAATCGCCCCGGATCCGTCCCGCATACGCGGCAGTCGGCAGATACCCCACATCGCCCGCCAGAGCGCCCAGATCGCCGGTATGATTGGCCAGCCGTTCGAGTTCCAGCGCGATGCCCCTGAGCGCCTGAGCCCGGGCCGACACCTTCGCCCCGGCAAGCCCTTCCACAACCTGGGCATAAGCGAAGGCATGCCCGAGGGTCGTGTCGCCCGCCAGCGTTTCAACGAAATGCAAGGTCCGCCGGTCGGGTCCGCCCACGAGGGCGGGCTCCACGCCGCGATGCTGGTAGCCGAGCGAGATTTCCAGGTGATACACGTTTTCGCCATGACACTGGAACCGGAAGTGGCCCGGCTCGATGATGCCCGCATGCACCGGACCCACCGCCACCTCGTGGACCTCATCGCCTTCCAGCCGGAAGAAATCCGTCAGGCCGATCGTCGGGGCAGCGGACGAGCCGGCGGCGTCCGGATAGCGCGCCTGGAACCTAAGCGGCTTGAGCCAGGGATGGCCCTCCGGCAGGAGGCCCCACTGTTCATGGATTTCCCGTTCGAATCCTTGCGCCTGGAGACACGCCGGCGTCAGCGCCGGATACGCCTCCGCCACGGTCGCGGAGACCACCGAGAGCGTGCCGTCGGCATCCCGGGCCAACACGGCCAGCAATCGGAAACCCGCCGCGCCCGGGTCCAGCCGTTTTTCGGGAACGGCAAACAGCGCGCTGAGCCGTTCCCCGGCCGAGACCGCCCCGATAACGGCGTCCCGGAATGTCGCGATGTCCACACGGGGAATCCGGTCGAGGCCGACCGTCATACCGTTGCGGAGACTTTCGAAACAGTCCGGCTTCACGGCGCGCCTCCCGCCAGCAGCGCCGACGATACCGCCGCTGTTCCCGGATCGACAATCCGGGCGGCGGCCTCGATCGCGGCCCGAAGCGGCAGAGGCATCCATAGACCGAGCGCAAGGAGGACGATCAGCGGGACCGCCACGACAAGCCGCTCAAGAAATTGAGCGCGCACCGGGCTGACAGCGTCGGACGTTTTGCCCCACATCAAGGGGATGGCCCGAGCCAGCATCCCGATAAACACCACGCCCGCTCCCGCCAGGAACAGGACCAGGGAGACGATCGCCCCGTGATCCAACGCCGCCTTGAGAATCTGGAGCTCGCTCATGAACAGGGCGAACGGCGCCACCCCGATCAACGCCAGGAGACTGCCGAAAAGCCCGACCCCCCACACCCGGGAAACGCGGCAGGATCCTTTCATCTTTTCCATGTCATGACTGCCGAACCACTGGCCCAGGCGGCCGGCGGCGAAGAACGAAAGCGTCTTGCACAACGAATGGTTCAATGTGTGAAACAGCGCGGCAAAGATTCCGAACCCGCCCAGCCCGAAGCCCAGCGTAATGATGCCGAGATGCTCCACGCTGCAATAGGCCAGTAGGCGCTTGAGATCCTTCTGGAAGACGATGAACGCGGCGCCCACAAGGATCGAAAACACGCCAAACCCCGCCAGCAGGCGGAGACACCAGCCGGACCCTCCCGTGGCCGCCTCCACCACGGGCACGTAGCGGATGATGCAGTAAAGGGCGGTATTGAGCATGAACCCGGAGAAGATGGCCGACACGGGCGCGGGCGCCTGGCTGTGCGCGTCGGGCAGCCAGCTGTGCATGGGCGCCAGCCCCGCCTTGGTGCCGTATCCCACGAGCAGGAACAGGAAGGCGGCCTTCATGAGCCGGGGATCCAACTGAGCGGCGCCCTCCAGCAACCGGGTCCACAGAAGCGCCTGTCGGGTTCCGCCCTCCAGGCCCTGCGCGGAAGCGGCGGCCAGCAAGGTCCCCATGAAGGCGAAGGCCACGCCGATGGAGCAGATCAGGATGTATTTCCACATCGCCTCCAGCGATTCCCGGGTGACATGCACGCAGATCAGGAAGGCGGTCAACAGCGTGGTGGCCTCGATGCCCACCCACATGATGGCCAGATTGTTGGAAATCAGCACCAGCGCCATCGCCGAAAGCGCTCCGCACCAGAGTCCGGCGAACAGGCGGACCGACTTCAAGGACAGGCGACCGGCCCGCCGTTCCTCCTCGAAATACACCCATGCATAAAGTGAACTCATCAGGAAAACGATCAGCAGGATCGCCAGATGCCAGGCCGAGAGCGCATCCAGGCGGAGCCATTCCGACGCCGCCGAGACCGGCCCCTTCATAAAGACCGCCCCGATCAGCCGAAAACCGCAGAAGGCCGTCGCGAAAACTCCGGCGAGCATCGCGCCCAGGATCGCCCGCGGCCGCGGACACATCGGGGCCAGCAATCCCACCGCCGCGGGGAGGCAAAACACCGCCCATAACCATTCCTGCCTGAACATGGAGCTATCCCTTCAGAACGTTGAGCCGATCCGCCTCGATATGATCGAATTCACGGTTGATCCGGTAAATGGCGATGCCCATGACCAACACCGCCACAAAGGCATCCAGCAAAAGCCCGAGCTCAACCAGGGCGGGTATCTCGCCCACCGCGGCCACGCCGAACGTGTAAATTCCGTTTTCCAACACGAGGTAACCCAGACATTGAATGAGCGCCGTTTTCCGGGCGGTCACCAGAAAGAGGCCGGTAAAAAGCGTCATCAGGGACGCCGGAACGACCAGCGGCAGATCCGCCCGAAGAGGGAGCGAATGGCCCAGCCACACGGCAATCCCCATCATGACCACGCCGGCCAGCACCGAGGGAACATAGCCGACGAACGGCTGGATCTCGCGGCGGATGCCCGCTTCCTGGATGGCCCGCCGGAGGAGATACGGATACACCCCGCCCTTCAGGACGACGGTCCCCACCGCAATCGCCAACAGCCGTGGCGAGAGGACATCGTGCTGGGCCAGCAGGGCGAAACCGCCCAACAGCACGCCCTGGAAAGCCACCACTCCGATAGACGTGCTCAGCACGCTGAGCCCCAGCAAAGCCATGTCCGACAACAGCAGGGCCAACATCGCTATTTCAATCCACGTGTTCATACCTTCACCGCATCCCCAGAATCAAGGCGATCGCCGAAAGAGTTCCGGCCGTGGCCAGCAGTTGCGGAACCCGGAGCAGACGAAGCCGCGCCATGGCGGATTCGATCACCCCCACACCCACCGCCAGGACCAGCATGCCCCCCACTCCAACCGCCACCCCTGTCCAGCCGCCCGACATCGGCAGGACCAGCCCGACAATCAACGCGCCCAACACCCACAGTTTCAGAGCCGACCCGTACACGATAAAGGCGAAATCCGGTCCGCCATGATCGAGGACCATGACCTCATGGATCATCGTCAGCTCGAGGTGCGTGCTCGGATCATCGACCGGGATCCTGGAGTTCTCCGCCAGCAGCACCACGAACAGGCTGCCCAGGGCCAGCAGCGTGCTCGCCGCGGCGCCGGGCCCGCCGTGCGGCGCGAACATCCGCACAAGGGAGAGCTC
>JACQHI010000167.1 GCA_016199105.1 Lentisphaerota bacterium
GGCGGGAAGGGCGGCGTGACCTGCAATCCCAAGGCGATGTCGCAGGGGGAAATCGAACGCATCACCCGGCGCTATACGAGCGCGATCCTGCCCCTGCTCGGGCCGGAGAAGGATATTCCCGCGCCCGATGTCTATACCAATTCCCAGGTGATGGCTTGGATGATGGACACCTACAGCATGAACAAAGGGTATCCCGTTCCCGGCGTGGTCACCGGCAAGCCGATCGAGCTGGGCGGTTCGCTGGGCCGCGGCGAAGCGACGGGGCGCGGGGTGTTTTACACGATCGAAAGCGCCTGTGAACATCTGAAAATCCCCTTGAAGGGTTGCACCGTGGTCGTGCAGGGGTTCGGCAATGCCGGTTCCGTCTCGGCCCATCTGTTGGATTCGGCCCAGGCGCGCGTGGTGGCCGTCAACGATTCGAAGGGCGGCGTCTATAACAAACATGGCCTGGATATCCCGAAGCTGCTCCTTCACAAGGAGAAGACCGGCACGGTGGTCGGCTTCGTCGGGGCGGAAAAGATATCCGGCGAGGACTTGCTGGCGCTGCCGTGCGATATCCTGGTTCCCGCGGCCCTCGAAGGCGTTATCACGGAAGCCAATGCCGGCAAGGTCAAGGCCCGCATCGTGGCCGAGGCGGCCAATGGCCCCGTAACGACCCGGGCGGATTCCATCCTCGATAAGAGCGGCGTCTTCCTGATCCCGGACATTCTCTGCAACGCCGGCGGCGTGACGGTGTCGTATTTCGAGTGGGTCCAGGACACGCAACGCATCTTCTGGGAGGCCCAGGACATTTATAACCGCCTGGAACGCATCATGAAGACCGGCTTCGCCGAGGTTTTCAAGATCTCCGTGGAGCGGCGCGTCAACATGCGCACGGCGGCCAACATGCTGGGCATCAGTCGCGTCGCCGTGGCGGCCCGCCAGCGCGGCTTGTATCCCTAATCACACGTCGATGATCGGGCCCTTGCCGGGCGGCGGCCCGTCCTGGGGCGTGGGTTCGGCCGGCCGGGGGATCCGGAAGTCGGAGCGGCGCGTGCGGCCGAGAAAGAAGCTGACGAGGCTGATGACGATGCTGCCGCCGATGGCCGAGCCCATATTCGCCACAAGAAATCCCGGCACGAGCCAGGCGGTGAGTTTGAGCAATAAGGCGTTGATGACCAGGAGGAAAAAACCGAAGGTCACCACGATGAACGGAATGGACAGCAGCGTGACGATCGGCTTGACGAAAATGTTGAGCAGGCTCAGGACCAGCGACGCGACGAACAGGCTGCCGAGGGTGTCGTAGTCAATGCCGGGCAGGAGCACGGCGGCCACCCACACCGACAGGGTCAGCACCAGCCAGCGTACCAGCGTGGAGAGATTGATCATAACTGCTCACAGTCCGACCTGGCGGACCTTGACGAACCGGCCGGTTTCGGCTGACGCCTTGGCGGCGAGGCAGGCATAGACGCTGGCCAGCCCCGTTTCGATCGGGGTGCGCGAGCGCTTGATGCGGCCCCGGATCAGGTTGAAAAAGTCGCGGGCCAGCTCGTCGTCTCCGCTGAAATGGCCGCCTTCCCCGCCGGAGCCCTTGACGGTGTCGCTGAACGGCTGGAAATGCCGCACGCGCCGGATCTCGCCGGTGTACCAATCGAAGGACACGGTGCCCTTGTAGCCGCTGACGATGGAGCCCCGGCGGCCGGCGTCGCGCCGGGTGAAGAAGACCTGAGTATAGATGCCGTGCGCGCCCGTGGCGAATTCCACCAGGCAGCTCGAGCAATCCTCATTGGTGCCGGTGGCCGGCGAACCGCAGTCCACGCTGTAGAGGCAGGGATGGTCGGTCTCTTTTTTGGAACCCAGACCGACCCGGCGGCGATTTTCCGGGCTTTCGAGGCACGTGACGGTCGCGTCGCAGGTGGAACAGGAGATGCCCTTCCGTTTTTTTCCGCCGAACACGTGGCCGTAGGTGGCCATGGCGGCGACGCGGACGATGGGCGAGCCCATCAGGTAGGTCATGTAGTCCAAATCGTGCGTCGCTTTTTGAAGGAAAAGCCCCTGCGTAATATTGAAGTTGCGGTAGCCCTCCTGCCAGTAGCAGGTGCCGTAGGGGACGTAGTTGAGGGCGGCAATGTGTTCGGCTTTTCCCACGACGCCTTCCCGGATGTCATCCTTGACCCGTTCGCAGAGCGGGGAGACGCGAAGCGGAAAGCTCACCACGACCTGACAGCGCGTCTTGCAAAACGCCTTTTCGAGGTCCTGCGCCTGGCGCATGCTGATGGAGACGGGTTTTTCGAGATAGAGGGGGATGTCGTATTTCGCCGCCTGAATGGCCAAGGGCGTATGGAGGTTGCATCGGGTGCCGATGATCAGCCCGTCCGGCTTGGATTTCCGGATGAGTTCGTGGATGTCCTTGAAAAAGGGAACGTTCTTCTGGTCCTCGCAGCCCCAGTCGCTCAAGCGCTTGCGCACGCCGGCCTCGTTGGGGTCCACCACGCCGACCACTTGCATGTCCGGCGCGGCGTTTTTGAGCTGGCCGGTGGCCAGGCATGCGACGCGATGTCCATAGCCGATAATGCCGATGCGGATCATATCTCTCCTCTTATAAGGTTGATGAAAAAGGAATTTTCTCGTCCGCCACTCCCGCTAATCTTCGCCAATGATTCGTGTCCATTCGCGTCATTCGCGGGAAAAAGATCCGGTCCCAAAAAACAGGCGCACTATACGCCGCCCTGGCGGAGCGGTCAAGGAAGGGGTGGGGGGAAGGGCGGAGGTTATAGGTGTTGGGTGTTGGGTGGGCGGAGAGGGGGTCGGGAAGAGGAGAGCGGAAAGGCGATCGGAACGGCTCGGCACAGCCTCGCCCTCCACAATCCGCATGGAGGAGGGCACTGTGGTAGGACCCGCCCCACCTCCGAATGGCACTTCAGAGCGCCACAAGCCGTGAACCCTGAACCCCCAGCCGTTGAACCCTGAACTGTGAACCGCTGAACCCTGAACCCCTCAGCCACCTCAACCTCGGATTGACTTTGCCGGTCCGCGGTTCTATGCTTCTCCTGTATGGCTGAAACGACCCCAGTTCCCAAGGGCATCGCGGACCTGTTGAAGAAGACAGGCCTGCTGTCCGACGTCCAGATCAAATCGTTTCTGGAGCAGAAACTGGAGAGCGGCTCGTCCATCACCCGGCGGATCGTCGAAAGCGGATTCGCGCCGGAAGACGCGTTCCTGCGGGCGATGGCCAAGGTGATGGGCCTCCCGTTCGTCGAATTGAAGGAACTGACGCTCGAGCCCGCGGTGGCGGCCAAATTGCCGGCCAAGGTGGTCTTCCAATACAACGTCGTGCCGATCGCCCTGGATAACGGCACGCTCCGCGTGGCGACCAGCGATCCGTTCAGCGCCGGAATGCTGGATGCGCTCCGCCTCGTGTCCGGCCTGCGCATCCGGATGGCGCTCAGCGTGTCCGCCGACATCGGCAAGGCGATCAACCGTTTTTACGGGGTCGGCGCCGACGTGGTGGAGCGCCTGATCCAGGACACGATCGTGGACATCCCGGACGAGGATCCGCTGGGCAAGGTGGATTTGAACGAACTCGACCAGGAGGCGTCCATCGTCAAGTTCGTCAACCAGGTGATTTGGGAGGCGTACAAGGACCGTTCCACGGACATCCATTTCGAGCCGATGGAGGACGAACTGCGCATCCGGTATCGCATTGACGGGGTGCTGCACCAGACCTCGATGCCGCCGCAGTTGAAACGGTTCCAGGCATCCATTATTTCGCGCATCAAGGTCATGGCCAACATGGACATCGCCGAGAAGCGGCTTCCGCAGGACGGCCGTATCGGCATGACCGTCCAGGGTCAGGATATCGACATCCGCGTGTCCACGATGCCCACCGTCTATGGCGAGAGCGTCAGTCTGCGTCTGCTCACGCGGAGCGCGGGCCTGCTCGGGCTCGACAGCATCGGGATGAACCCCCGGGACGAGGAGACGATCCGCAAGCTCATCCAGAAGCCGCATGGCATCCTGCTGGTGACGGGGCCGACGGGTTCGGGCAAGTCCACCACGCTCTATGCCGGCCTGAGCTCGATCAATTCAGTGGACAAGCGCATCCTCACGGTGGAGGAGCCGATCGAATACGAGGTGGCGGGCGTGAATCAGATCCAGGTCCGGCCGGAAATCGGGCTGACATTCGCGCTGGGGCTGCGCCATATTCTTCGCCAGGACCCGGACGTGATCATGGTGGGGGAAATTCGCGACTTCGAGACGGCCGAGATTGCCATCCGCGCGTCGCTGACCGGGCATCTGGTGTTCAGCACGCTGCACACGAACGACGCCGCCGGCGCGATTACCCGCCTGGTGGACATGGGCGTGGAGCCGTTTCTCGTGGCGTCCAGCATCGAGGCCATCGTGGCCCAGCGCCTGGTGCGGGTGCTGTGCGATCAGTGCAAACGCACGCGGGTGCTCGAGCCGGGTTTCCTGAAGTCCATCCGCTTTCCGGAGGCGCATTTCAACACGCCCATCGCCGAGGTCGGGGAGTGCGAAAAATGCCGGCGCACCGGCTATCTGGGGCGGACGGGTATCTACGAAATTTTGACCATGAAGGATGTCATACGCCCCATGATCCTGGCGCGCGACTCGGCCCGGGCCATCAAGCAGACGGCCGTGCGTATGGGCATGCGGACGCTCCGGGATGACGGGTGGGACAAGGTTGTGAGGGGCATCACCACCGTGGGCGAGGTGTTGCGCGTGACGGAGGAGGAAGAGGCATAACCCGATGGCGACATTCACCTATACGGCGCGTTCCCGTGCGGGGGAAAAAATAGCCGGCCAGATCGAGGCCGGCGACCGCCGGACCGCCTTGCTCCAGATCGAGCGTCTGGGGCATATTCCCGTGGCGGTCGAAGAGAAGGCGGTGGCGGACGCGCGGCCGAAGGAGCCCAAACGCTGGCGGCTTGTCCTGCGGCGCAACCGCGCCCAGCGCATGTCCATGCGGGAGGCGCTGCTCTTCACCACGGAAATGGGCGACCTGTTGGCGTCCGGCATGAAACTGGGCAACGCGCTCAACACGCTCGCCCAGCGCCGGACGCACAAGGACAGCGATCAGATCATCGCCGCGTTGCGGGACGACATCATCCACGGCACCAGTCTGTCGGACGCCCTGAGCAAGCACAAAACGTCGTTTTCGACCTTTTATGTCAGCCTGATCAAGGCGGGCGAGGCCAGCGGCGCCCTGCCGGAGGTCATGCAACGCTTGGTCAAGCATTACGAACAGGCCCAGGAGGTGCGGGACAAGGTGGTCACGGCGATGGTGTATCCCTGTTTCGTGCTGGCGGCGGGGGTGGCCACGATGA
>JACQHI010000173.1 GCA_016199105.1 Lentisphaerota bacterium
ACCGTGAGCAGACGGGGGCAATCGAACTTGCCCAACTCCAGAATGCGCGCGTGGCTCCCGGACACGTCCAGCCGGCCATACACCAGGCGGTCAAAATCGAGACGATGCGCGCCGCCCTCCACCGCCAATCGGCGTTCGAGCCAGAAGTGCTCCCGCCGGATCTCATACGAGACGGCAATGCTCAGGGTTCCCGCTCGTGCGGTGAAGACCACGCTCGCGGCGTCGGGCCCTTCGGCGGTCTGCGCGGAGAAATCGCCCGGCGCGTCCGCGCCGGCCGACCAGGCGACCGTCTCACCTCCGTCAACGGCAGCGGCAAAACCCGTCTGGTCGCCGTTCAACGCGAAGGTTTGATTGGTGATCTTGTTCCGGATGCTCCGGATCGTCGCCATACGAAGCGGTATTTCCGCGGCAAGGTAACCGTTGGAGAGAAAGACCGAATCGCCCTGCACGCGGGCGGAACAGCCCTGCTCCCCGCCGAGCGAGAGCCGGGTGGGCACGGCCGGATAGACAAGGCAATGGGCCGTGTTCGGGACATCCGGTCGCTTCAGCCGCAGGAACAGGCCCCAGGCCTTGCCATGGTTCGAGCCGAGCGCGATCATCACCTCGTGTATGCCGGCGGACGCCTCGTGGCGGATGGCAACCGAGTCAATCGTGGCGGGATTGGTCCCGTTGGGGTCGTGAAACTTCTCCTGCCCGTCAACCCACAACTTGACCGGTCCGTCATACCCCAGGCAGATGTCCAGCTTCATGGCCTCCGGACAGACGATCCGACAGGCCATATAAACGAACACATCGTCGGGGGCGCAGTTGAACAGATCCTTGTGCAGGTCGCAGAAATGCCCCGTGAAGATCCGCTCGGTCAGGTCGAGGGGCGCTAGGGGATAGGCCAGCCCCTCCAGCTTGCCGGCGGACGGCAGGGCCCGGCTGACACGCCACGTGCGGATGAAATCCGTGCGGGCTGCGTCGATCCGATAGGCGGGCGCTTCACGGGATTGTCCGGAACGCGGTGTCATGGGCAAGCTCATTTTCTTGTGGCAAGATCTTTCATAACTTGAACGGAACAACGCCTACAAAGGCAGCCAGCCCAACGGCACAAAAGATGACGACCATCGCGATGGCGACAGTGCCGGCGAAAATGAACACCGCACTCTGTGATATCTCCCGACGAACATTCAAGATAATGGCACACAAAAGCCAAGGAAGCGGGCAAAACAGCAGCCATGTATAGGGCATGAGGACAAGGCGTGTGAGATTCGGAACGGCAAAGGCAACGCGGAAGTCGCGAAGATACTGCATCACGAGGAATGCGAAACACCAGCAACCGACACACAAAACAGCGAGCGCAACAACCATGAGCCACAAAAATGTCTTCATACGTGCGAATGCCGTCTACAGTTATTCCGCCTCAACAACACGATGCTCCCGATGCTCTTCCGGGGGCTGATATGTCTCGGCAGACTCGCTTTTTTCGAGTCCCCGTTCCGCGGCTCATCCGTCAGCCGACGGATTCGCCCTCCATTTGCTAAAAAACGTCCTTCTTGGAGAACGAGACTGCTTGCCAGGCCGTAGTTTCCGAGCGAAGGCTGATGGCGAGCCGCAGTATTCGGCACAGCTCTCAATCGCAGCGGGCAGATTACGCCGGTCGTTTCGCGGGTGTCAAGCGGGGCGTTGAGCCATGTTGAGCCACCCAGCCATCCGGATTATGGAAGAGCAGCGGTCCCGTAGGTCCCGCTGTACTGGGGAAATGCTCCAAAAAGTACAGCGGGGGCTGCGAACCCGCTGCTTCTCATGCGTCGCTCAGACGCCATAATGCGAATTACTGTGAGCCGCCGAAGGCCATCCGTCCCGACCTCCAAGAGAGTCGGGAGAGGCCCTACACGATGCCGATTGATCCGATCCTGTAGGGCTCGCGCTGGCGCGACGCCTCCGATCCGATGTCTTCCCGTCCCACGCCGCGTGTTTTGGTCCGAAAACGCGGCGGGGGCGCCGCGTCTACATGCAAAGGCACCCACCAGGCAGGTACGATACAGGAGAGGTCTCGATCGGAGTCGGGACCCACGTGGGTCCCAGTTC
>JACQHI010000171.1 GCA_016199105.1 Lentisphaerota bacterium
CGAACAAGGTCAAGGAGGCGGTCCGGCTTTTTGAAACGATCCAGGCCGTGGATTCCCTGAAGCTTCTGTGGGCGATCGAGGCGGCTTGCGAGACGATGGGCCGGCGGGTGACCGTGCTCCTGGAGGTGAATGTGTCCGGGGAAGGCAGCAAGTTCGGGCTGGCACCCGAGGCGGTTCCGGGCCTTCTCGCGGAAGCCAACGGGCTGAAGCGGGTCGAAATCGCCGGGCTGATGACCCTCCCGCCGCTGACGCCCGAGCCGGAAGGGGCCCGCCCGCATTTCCGGAAACTGCGGGAGCTTCGGGATGAGTGGCGGCAGGCCACGGGCTACGCGCTGGACTCGTTGTCCATGGGCATGTCCCGCGATTTTGAAATTGCCATCGAGGAGGGGGCCACCTGGATCCGGGTGGGCACGGCCCTGTTCGGCGGGAGGACTCCATGAAACCTTTGAATAAAAACGTGGTGTTTATCGGGGCGGGCAATATGGCCGAGGCGCTCGTGCGCGGGCTCCTGGCTTCGCGGCTCTGCGAGCCGGACTCCATCACGGTCACGGATATTTCGGAGGAACGTCTGCGGCGCCTTCGGGAGTCGTTCAAGGTCGGGACGAGCCGGAATAACCGCGACGCCGTGTCCGGCGCGGACCTCGTTTTGCTGGCCGTGAAGCCGCAGGTGTTGCCCGGTGTCTGCGCCGAGCTGAACGGATGCGTGCCGGCCCGGGCCCTGGTGGTCAGCATCGCGGCCGGGATTGCGACGCCCTCCCTGGAGCAGTGGCTGGGGCCTGACGCGCGCGTGGTCCGGGTCATGCCCAACATGCCGGCGCTGGTCCGGGAGGGCGCGTCCGCCTTCTGTCTGGGGCGTCAGGCCGGTCCGGAGGATGCCCGGCTCGTGAAATCCATTTTCAAATCCGTCGGGTTCGTGGTCCGTCTGGATGAGTCGCAGATGGACGCCGTGACGGCGTTGAGCGGCAGCGGCCCGGCCTATGTGTTCATGTTGATGGAGGCCATGCGGGCGGCCGCGCGGGACATGGGGGTGGACGAAACCGTGGCGCAGTCGCTGGTCAACGCCACGATTTCCGGCGCGGTCCGCCTCCAGGAGACGAGCGGCCTGCCGCCGGAAGAATTGCGGCGCCGGGTGACATCGCCGGGCGGAACCACGGCCGCCGCCCTGTCGGTTCTGGAGCGGGGGAAGGTCATGGACACCTGGGTGGCGGCCATTCTGGCGGCGAGGAACAGGGCCTCGGAATTATCGGGACCGGTCGCGGGACAAACCGGCGCATGAAGAACGCGATTCGACATCTGTTTCACGCGGCGCTGCTCGGGCTGGCGGTTTTTTCCGCGAAGGCCGAGACGAATTTCACGTTCCCCGTGGGCGAATCGTTGACGTATCACATTTATTGGGGCCCTTTGCATGTGGCGGTCTCCCGGGTGACCACCGAATGGATCGAGGAGGAGGGGCGGCCCCGTATCGCGATTCGTGTCACCACCAAATCCACGTCCCTCCTGGACAAGCTCTATCCGGTCAACGACTTCATCGAGAGCATTGTGGAGCCGGAGGCGTTTCTGCCGGTCCGTTTCACCCGGAAGCTCAGCGAGGGGCGGTATCGCCTGCATGAAGTCACGGCTTTTGACCGTGAAAACGACATGGCGCACTGGCGGCATCTGCAGAAAAACAACAGCCAGGATTTCGAGATCGAAGCGGATACCCGCGATATCCTGTCGTTCATGTATTTCATGCGGTCCCGGAAGCTGGCGCCCCACTCCCGGTACGAGTACCAGGTCATGGCCGACGAAAAACTGTATGACCTGGCGCTCGTTACTCAGGACGTCGAGCCGATCGACGTGCACGGGTATTCCCCCGTGCGCAGCCTGAAAATGGAGCCGGTGGCCGCGTTCCAGGGGCTGTTTGTCCGGGTGGGCCGCCTGTGGGTGTGGGTGTCCGAGGATCGGCGGGCGCTTTTCACCAAGGGGATCGCGCGGACGCCCTTCGGCCGGGTTCGCGTGAATCTGGTCAAGGTGGAGGGGCCGGGGGACGATTTCTGGGCGAAGCCGGATAACAAGGAGGAGCATGAACGTGAAAAATAACGTGGCTTGGGCCGAGCGAATCGTCTCCAAATTTCCACGGCGGAAAATCCTGATCGTCGGCGACCTCATGTTGGACCGCTATATATATGGAAGCGTGGACCGGATTTCTCCCGAGGCGCCGGTTCCCGTCGTCCGGGTGGGCGAAGAAAAGAACATGCCCGGGGGCGCCGCCAACGTGGCAAAAAACGTTCATTCCCTGGGGGCGCAGGCCATTCTCAGCGGCGTGGTGGGCCATGATCATGCGGGCCGGGAATTGATGGCGGTGTTGGCGAAGTGCGGGGTGTCCACGCGCGGAATCCTGGCGCTGCCCGGCGTGAAAACGACGGTCAAGACCCGGATCCTGGCCGACCGCCAGCAGGTGGTGCGGGTGGACTGGGAGGATCAGTTGCGATTGTCCGGCGGTCGCCTGGACCAGTATTGCGATCACGTGTCCCGCATCATACGGAAGGGGATTTCCGGCGTGATCATCGAGGATTACGGCAAGGGCGTGATCGCCCAGGACGTCGTGGATGCCGTGCTATCCGCGGGGCGCGAGGCGGGGGTGCCGGTGGGCTTGGATCCCAAGGACAATGCCGAGCTTCAGTTGGCGGGTATTTCGGTGGCCACGCCCAACCGCAAAGAGGCGTATGCCATGGCGCGCGTGCCCGAAAAACAGCCGGGCGCCGACCCCTTGCGGGATGAGTCCTTGCTCGGGGTGGCCCGGATTCTCATGGAACAATGGGAACCCGAATTTTTGATCGTCACGCTGGGCGCCCAGGGCATGCTGCTGGTGTCGAAAGACGGCAAGCCCCGGCATATCCCAACGCAGGCCCGCGAAGTGTTCGATGTCAGCGGGGCCGGCGATACGGTGATCGCGACGACCCTGCTGGCGCTGGCGGCGGGCGCCGGCTATGATGAGTCGGCCGAGCTGGCGAATTGCGCCGCCGGCGTGGTGGTGGGCAAGATTGGAACGGCGACGTGCACGGCGACCGAACTGCTGGGCTTTCTCGGGATGCTCGTGCGCGCCGGCCTGCAAAACAAGGGCCGGAGAGCCTCGTGAAAGCGGTCGGCATCATACCCGCTCGCTGGGGTTCGACCCGGTTTCCCGGGAAAAGCCTGGCGATGCTCTGCGGCAAGCCGCTCGTTCGCTGGGTCTGGGAACGGGCGAAACGGGCCGGGGCGCTGGATGACGTCCGGGTGGCGACCGACGACGAGCGCATCCGGGCGGCGGTGGAAGCCTTCGGGGGCCGGGTGGTCATGACCCGCTCCGATCATCCGTCGGGGACGGACCGGGTGGCCGAGGCGGTGGCGGGGCTTTCGGCGGAGATCGTCGTCAACATCCAGGGCGACGAGCCGCTCATGGATCCGCTTCTGATTGACGAACTGGTCCGGCTGATGAAGGCTTCGCCGCAGTGGGACATGGCCACGGCGGCGACCCCGATCCGGTCGGACGCCGAGGCGAAAAATCCCTCCATCTGCAAAGTGGTGGTTGACGGCGGGGAGAAAGC
Source organism: Lentisphaerota bacterium (assembly GCA_016199105.1). Lineage (GTDB taxonomy): Bacteria > Verrucomicrobiota > Kiritimatiellia > JAAZAB01 > JAAZAB01 > JACQHI01. The sequence continues at coordinate 3,567 of JACQHI010000171.1, forward strand.
ATTGTACTTTTCGAGGCACCCGATACCCTTCGTGAGAGACGCGGCGTTCAGGCCGGGAACCTGTCTTTACTGGCGGCACATCGGAATTTATCTGTATCGCGGAAGTTTTTTGGCCCGATTGGTGGCGACGCCGCCCTGCGAGCTTGAGAAAGCCGAATGTCTGGAGCAGTTGAGGGCCCTGCATATCGGCGGCGCCATCCGGGTTCTGAAAACGGACCATCCCTGCCTCGGGGTGGATACGCCGGAGGATATCCCGCCGGCGGAGGCGGCCATTCGGAGGCTGGAAATGACGGAGTGATTGCAAAAAGTGCCGTGACTGCTCACCAGGTGTTCGGTGTTCTGATGTAGTTGCAAAGCGCCATGACAACCCTTTCCGGGACAACGCCTCAAAGCAGGACGCGCCGCGTCCGAACCATCCGGGTCGGCCCGATCCAGGTCGGCGGACGGAATCCGTTGGCGTTGATTGCCGGTCCTTGTGTGATCGAAAGCCGGCGTCAATGCCTCGACCTGGCGCGGCGCCTGGCCGCGTTGGCCGGGGCGGAAGGCATTCCTCTGATCTTCAAGGCATCCTACGACAAGGCCAATCGTTCCTCGCTGGAGGCCTATCGTGGCCCCGGTTTTTCGAAAGGGCTGGCCATCCTGCAGGAGGTCAAGGACAAGTTCGGACTCCCGATCCTGACGGATGTGCATTGTCAGACGGAGGTGCCCCTGGCGGCGAAAGTGGCGGATGTGCTGCAACTGCCGGCTTTTTTGTGCCGCCAGACAGATCTGGTTCTGGCGCTCGGGGATTCGGGGAAACCGGTGAACGTCAAGAAAGGGCAATTCTTGGCGCCCTGGGACGTCCGGCATATCGTGGCCAAGATCGAAAGCACGGGGAACCGCCAAATCCTCCTGACGGATCGGGGCACGTCCTTCGGGTACAACAATCTCGTGGCGGATATGCGGAGCCTCGTGATCCTGCGGCAGATGGGATATCCGGTGGTGTTTGACGCCACACACAGCGTGCAATTGCCCGGCGGCGCCGGGGATCGGAGCGGAGGCCATGCCTGGCTGGCGCCGTATCTGGCGCGCGCGGCGGTCGCCACGGGCTGTGACGCCGTGTTTTTGGAAACCCATGTTTCGCCCAGGGACGCCCTTTCCGACAAGGACACGATGATTCCGTTATCCGCCGTGACGGCGCTTTGGCGTTCGTTGACGCGGATTGACGCCGTGGTCCGCGGGCAGCGGGCCGGGGGCCGGGGCCGTGACTAAGCTGTCGGCGATGGCGCTCTGTTCCTGCCTGCTGGTCGGCTTGTTGCCGGCGGCCCAGGATAAAAAGCCGCAGGTCGTGCACGATTTTCGGGTTCCGGATTATGACGAGCGCGGGCAATTGCGTTCGGAAATCATGGGCGACACCGCCCGGCTGATGGATGACGGGAGGATCGCCGTGACCCTGTTGCGCATGAATCTCTACGAGGAAGGCAAAGTGGCTATGCGGGCGTTCGCGGACGAGTGTGTGTTCGATCGCGCGACCCAGACGGCCGTTTCGGATGCCCGTGTGCGCGTGGAAAGGGAGGACGTGACCCTGAGCGGCCTGGGTTTCACCTTCAACATCAAGGAGCGGTCCTTCAAAATTTTCGATCAAACCCGTGTGGAATTGAAAAACGTGAGGAAGCGAACGGACCTCGGGTTGGAATTGGGAGGGTCCAAATGATCAGACGCGTTGTGTTTCCGGTTCTGGCGATCCTATGGGGGTGGACGGCGGCGGGCGCGCCGCCGGCCTCGACGGACGCGTCAACGGCCATGCGCCAGGAGCAAAAGCCCGCGGCCGTTGAAAGCACCAATAACACGGTCATCACGTCCAAACGCCTGAACTTCGAATCGGCCACGCGCATGGCTGTTTTCGAGGAAAACGTGGTCGTCACCGATCCGGAAATGAAAATGACGGCCGATCTCCTGACGGTGTATTTCGACGAGCAGAACAAGGTGAAAGGCCTGGAGGCGGAAGGGCGCGTGGTGCTGATCCAGAAAGATGGCGAGGCCCATTGCGACAAAGCCTCGTATGACGTGAAAGGCGGGAAAGTGGTCATGACCGGAAATCCGCGGGTGAAAAAGGGCGCAGACACACTGGAGGGCGGGCGCATTACCTGGTGGCGGGATACCAACCGGTTGCAGGTCGAGATGGGAACCCATGTGACGTTCCAGACCGACGAGGATAAACGCCGGGATACCAAGCAGAACATGAAGTTGGACAAGGGCTTATGATCGGAGACCCCATCATCAGAACCGACAATCTCGTCAAGTCCTATAGCCGCCGGCGGGTGGTGGATGGCGTCAATATCCGGGTGGAACGGGGGGAAATTGTGGGGCTCCTCGGCCGGAACGGCGCGGGCAAAACCACCACCTTTTATATGATCGTCGGGATGGTCCGCCCCAACGAAGGGGCCGTCTATTTTGACGACAAGAACGTGACGCGCCAGGCGATGCACCTGCGGGCCCGGCATGGGCTGGGGTATTTGTCGCAGGAACCCTCCATTTTCCGGCGCCTGACGGTGGAGGAAAACATCATGGCCATCCTGGAGATGCTCCATCTTTCCGCCGCGGAACGGAAAAGCAGGCTTGACTCCTTGCTCGAGGAGTTGAGTATTCAGCATTTGGCCCGACAGCCGGCCTTCACGTTGAGCGGCGGGGAGCGGCGCCGTCTGGAGATTGCGCGGGCCCTGGTCACGCAGCCGTCGGCGCTGCTTCTGGACGAGCCGTTCAGCGGCGTGGATCCGCTGGCCGTGCATGATGTGCAGGAGATCCTGCGAGGCTTGAAGAAAAAAGGGCTCGGCATCCTGATCACCGACCATAACGTGCGGGATACGTTGTCGATCGTGGATCATGCCTATCTGATCTACGAGGGAAAAGTGTTGCGGGAGGGCACCAGTCAGTTTTTAATCGAAGACAAGTTAAGCCGCGAGCTCTATCTGGGGCCCCGGTTCAGCTTATAATCAAAAATGGGATTCGCCGGCGGGCGAATTCCCGACGGGAGGCAAGCGCATGAACATCAGCATCACCAGTCGCCATTTGGATGTCACGGAGGCCATCAAGGCTTACGCCGGCGCGAAGATCAACGGGGTTCTGAAAGAGGACTATCCCCGGATCGAAAGCATTCATGTCATCCTGGACATCCAGAAATTCCGCCACTTCGTCGAGGTGGTCATCCAGGCCGGCCAGCACATCCGCGTGGAGGCGAAAGAGGAATCCGACGACATGTATAAATCGATCGACAAGGTCGCCGACAAAATTTCGCGGCAATTGTTGAAGATCAAGGAAAAAAAGGTCGAGCACAAGTCGAACAAGCGCCGGACCCGCCTGGCGGATTTCGAGCGGGAAATCGCCCGGCGCGCCGGAGAAAGCGGTTGACCATGTCGGTAACGGTGGGACAGTTTTACGAGGCCGCCAAGTCCAAGGTGGATCTCGAATGGGTGACCGGGGAGGGCGGCCTGTCGCGGACGATCATCGAGCCGGCCATCAACCGGCCGGGTCTCGCCCTGGCGGGGTATACCCGGCATTTCGCGTTCCGCCGCCTGCAGGTGCTGGGCATGGCGGAAATGGATTACCTGCTCAGAATGGCCTCGGACCGGCGGCGGGCGAGCCTGCGGGAATTATTTTCCCGACGGATCCCCTGCCTCGTCATCTCGCGCAACCGGAAGGTGTTTCCTGAAATTCTCGCGTTGTCGGACGAATTCCAGGTGCCCGTCATGAAGACCCCCATGGTCACGGGGGCGTTCATCAACGCCGCCACCATCATCATGGAAAACCTGATGGCCCCGCGGATGACCCTCCAGGGGACGATGGTGGATATTTTGGGCATCGGCGTCGTCATGGAGGGCAAACCGCGCATCGGCAAGAGCGAGGTGGCGCTGGCCCTGGTGGAACGGGGTTACAGCCTGGTCTCCGATGACGTGACCGTCCTGAGGCGGACCGACGACCGCACGCTCGTCGGGTCGTCCATGCCGATCACGCGCTACCACTTGGAGTTGCGCGGGCTCGGAATCATTCATGTGCCCAGCCTGTTCGGCGTGGCCTCCGTCCGCGAGGAGAAAGAGCTCGACCTGATTGTGACGCTGTTGCGCATCGAGGAGTTCGCCGATATGGAATCCGGCCTGACGCCGAAAACCCGGGAACTGCTGGGGGTCAGGATTCCGCATCTCGTCATCCCCGTGGCGCCCGGCCGGGAAATGGCCAATATCATCGAGGTGGCGACCTTGAACGAGAAGCTCAAGCGACTCGGACACGATGCCGCCAAGGAACTGGACGAAAAACTGATGAGTGTCATGGCGAAAGGCAAGGTCAACACGTGAGCCACTTCCGAAAAGACGCGGCGGCCGCCGGCGCGAAGAAAAAACTGGTGCGGCAATTCACCATTTTAAACCAGTACGGCATTCATGCGCGTCCCGCGGCGTTGTTCGTGAAAACCAGCATGCGCTTCGAGTCGGATATCACCGTGGAAAAGGGCGCTGTCCGGGTCTCCGGCAAGAGCATCATGGGCTTGATGACCCTGGAGGCCGGCCCGAAGACCGTGATCAGCGTCACGGCCGAGGGGACGGATGCCGAACAGGCGCTCGACGAAATCCAGAAATTGATCGAGCAGAAATTTTTCGAGGAATAACAACCAGCCATGGAATCGTCTCCGGATGCGGCGGCCCCACAGGGCGAACGGGAGTTCCGGGGCATCGGGGTTTCCGTCGGCGTCGCCGCCGGCAAGGCCTGGGTGAAACCCGAGGAGTCCGACGACGTCGTCGAGCGCGCGATC
>JACQHI010000182.1 GCA_016199105.1 Lentisphaerota bacterium
GCAATGCCCTGCTCGTTGCCCACCCACCGGACATCCGGCCCCGCGTCGCTGAACAGGCAGGCCTGCGGCTGAAGTTCGCGCACCAGCTCCCACGTGGTCGCCCAATCGTAGTAGGCGCGCCGATCGATAGTCCGGGTCTCCCGGGCTCCGCCATAAAAACCGTCGCCGCCGTTCGCCCCGTCAAACCACACCTCGAACAACGGTCCGTACCCCGTCAGCAACTCCCGAAGCTGGTTGCGATAGTAGCGGATATAGTCCGGACGGCCATAGTCCGGATGGTTCCGGTCCCAGGGCGACAGATATACCCCGAATTGCAGGCCGTGCCGCCGGCAGGCATCCGAAATCTCGCGCACGACATCGCCGCGGCCGTCGCGCCAGGGGCTGTGCTTCACGGAGTGTTCCGTAAAACGCGACGGCCACAGACAGAATCCGTCATGGTGCTTGCAGGTGAGGATCAGCCCCGCCATGCCGCCGGCGGCCGCGCCGGCAACGATCTGGTCCGCATCGAACGCCGTGGGCGCGAAAACCGCGGGCGACTCGTCGCCGTAACCCCATTCCTTGCCGGTGAACGTATTGACGGTGAAGTGCAGAAATCCGTAAAATTCCAGGCCGTGCCACCCCAATTGCCGCTCCGACGGAAACGGACCATACGGCAAGGGCGGGTTCACCACCCTGCTGCGTGCATCCTGCGTCATTATTCTCCTGTTGCCGGACGTGAATTGATCAAAAGGGCGAACGGCTCAGGTTGATCTTACTTGTGTGTTGGACGTTGGTTGTTGGCTGTTGGGCGTTGGCGAATTCCTATGCACCGCCGGGGACCGCTTGTCCGGCGTTTCGGGTCGTTTCCTCCACAATCCTCCGGGCGACCTGCGCCCCCAACACATTCTGCCCGTTTGCGTTGAAATGCACGCTATCCCCGAAGTACTCCGGATGGTCTATGACCAGGCCGAAAAGGTCATTGATGGGAATGTTGCGTTGAGTCATGAGAGCCCCGGCCAACCGGTTCCGCTCCCGCACCCGGTCCGTCTCGGGATCGAGTTCGGCCAGGTTGTTTTCCCGCCGCAACGGCGTCGAGCTGGCCCAGATCAGTCGGGATACCGGACTCCGAGCAACGATGAAGTCCAGGGTCTTCGAAAGGCATTCCCGGTAGGTCTCTTCATCGTAGTCCCAGCCATGAAGACCATTATTGAAATGAATCACGGCGAACCGGTTGTCGTCCAGCAGGAGGGCCAGTTCCTTCCCGAAGACGGGATCGCAGACCGACCTGGAGGTGGCCGATCGCGCGCAGAAGAATCGGCCCGAGAGTTCTTTCTCGACGACAGCAAAGTAGGAGCGGGCGATGGAATCGCCCACCAGCAGAACCCGGGGCAACCCGTTGTCGTTCGCGCCCGTCAGCCAGATATCGCTCCATTCGATGTATTCGCGTTTCAGCATGCCTGAATTGTGCGCAAGCCCGGCGCAAAATTCGGAAGCGAATAATCTTGCCGGGAACGGAATAAGTCAACGTGAAACAGGCGGAAACGGAGCAGCAATTCGCATTATGACGGCCACTCGACACACGAAGCGCAGCGGGTTCGCAGTCCCCGCTGTACTTTTGGAGCGTTTCTCCGGTACAGCGGGACCTGCGGGACCGCTGCCCTTCCATAATGCGAATTGCTGGAAACGAACGCTTGACTATTGTGGTCACCTATGTGACTATATGACTCGGAGGTGGGCCATGAAAGAAATAGGCATTCGGGAACTGAAAGCCAAGGCTTCTGAGCTGGTGCGTCATGTCGCCGAAGAGCACGCCACGTACACGATTACGCGGCGCGGCCGTCCGGTGGGCGTTCTGGCGCCGACCGACTTCGCGCCGCCGAAGCGATCGAAGGCTGGCGACGCGGCGTGGGACCGACTGGAAGAACTTTGGGCGCGCGCCGACAAGAGTCCTCCGCCGAAGAAGTCAGCGCTCCAGGAACTCTTCAAGATGAGGCGCTGACGTGGCGACACCGTTCACCCTTGACGCGAGCGTCTTCGTGGCAGCGTACCGGACGCGAGAAGCCGCCGGCCCCATAAGCCGGGAGTTGCTTCGACTCGCGCGGGCATCTGACCTGCCGTTGATCGAACCCGCCATTCTTCCGGTCGAGATTGCGGCGGCGCTGGCGCACGCGGGAGAGAATCCCGCCGCGGCCGTCGCGTACGCCGAAAGCGTTATGACATTCCCTGGCCTGGCGTTGCAGACCCTGGACGAACGCATGGCGCGGCGAACGATCGCCGTTGCCGCTGAATGCCATCTGCGCGGGGCGGACGCGCTCTACGTCGCCGCCGCCGCGCAATACGGCGCGCGCCTGGTCACCCTGGACGCCGAGCAACTGGAGCGCGCCCCCGCATCGGTGCGCGCCTGCAAACCGGATGCGGCGGCGAGTCTGCTTCAGACGGAAAAGAACTCCTCCTGCGGGAGAAAGCCAGGTCCCGCTCACTCTTCGGCAGATTGATCGCGTTGTTCACGAAGCGCCGCGATTGAGCGAAGTCTTTGAAGCGGGCTAACGCCCGCAACCCAATGGTAGGGACGCCTCGCCGAGGCGTCCGCGGACCGCTCGGCGAGCGGTCCCTACCAAACATACACGCTTTTGCGTGTATGTTTTTCGGAAAGAGCCTACTGCCTCCCGCCGACCGATCCCGACCCCCGTTTCCGATGGGCCAGGGCGCGAAGGATGGCGTCGAGGACATCGTCCAGATGCTTGCCGACATCCTCCGCCAGAAACCGCAGCACAAACCAGCCGTTCTCCTGCAGCAGGGCGTCCTTGCGCCGGTCGCGGCGATAGGCGACGGGATCGGACAGGTGCTGCGCGCCATCCACCTCGATCGCCACCCGCGCCTCCGCGCAGAGCAAGTCCACCTCCATTTGACCCTGCCCGTCAAAAGGAATCGGCAACCCGGTATTGAGGCGGAACTTCCCGGCGGTCTCGGACAACGTTTCCAAGCGCCGGTACAGAAACGCCTCGGTCGCGCTTCGCGCCCGGCCGGCCCCGCCCTGTTCGGGGTCTGCGCCTAGCGCGTCAGGCGCGGCCGCCCGCGTGGCATGGACAAACAGGTTGCCCAGAGGCGCATCCACCCCATCGCGAATCAGCCGCTGAACGCTGGCGGCGTAGTCTCTTTTCCACTCGGGCTCGATCGGAAGCGGGACTTCGACCGGCCAACCCGGCACGGCGCTGGCCGGCAGCAGAATCCGATAGCCGACGGCCTCATAGCCCCGGCAGCGCCGGTCGAACATCTTCGCGAGCATGGGATCGTTGAGGTCCGCGTAGTCGTAGATGCGGACCTCCCGCTTGCGATCGTGCAGACGGTGCAATCGGCCGGCATATTGCGCAATGGTTCCGCGCCAGGACACCGGCAGCGTCAGAAACAGAGTATCAAGCCGGGCATCGTCGAACCCTTCGCCGAGATAGCGACCGGTGGCCAGCAACACCCGCTCCTCATCCTCAGGGATGGAAACCAGCCGGGCGAGAACGTCTTTGAGCTTCTTCCGTCCCATCCCGCCCTGGAGGATGACGAGATGGCGGATCGCGGGCGCCAGTTGTTTCGCCAGTTCCTGGAGGTGGTCGGTCCGTTCGGTCAAGACCACGGGCGACCGGCCCTCGCGTACGGCCGCGATGACATCCTCGCAGATCAGGCCGTTGCGGACTGCGTCCGCGATCAGCGCGTCATAAAGCTCGTGAAAATGAACGCGGCTGTCCGGATCGGCGGCTTCCGGCAACCGAAACGAGGTGGGACGAACCAGAACGACGTGAGTGAAGGGGTGTGCCGCCGCCTGCTGTCGGGCGTCGGTGCGATAGCGCACCGGTCCGCATTGCATGAAGACGATCGGGTGATGGCCGTCCTTGCGTGTCACGGTGGCGGACAGGCCCGTGATATATCCGGCCTTCGCCCGCCGGGCCACCTGCTCGAAACTGAAGGCCGGCAGATGGTGGCATTCGTCCACGACGAGATGGCCGTAGCCTCCGACCCGATCGTCCACCACGCCTTTTCGCACGAGGCTTTGAATGAGCGCCACATCCAACGCCCCGGTGGGTTTTTTCCGGCCGCCGCCGATTCGGCCGATGGTTTTGGCCGGCAGCCCCAGGAATGCCGACAATCGCTCCACCCACTGCTCCATCAACTGCCGGCGATGCACGAGCACCAGGGTGTTGACGCCGCGCCGCGCGATGAGCCAGGCCGCCACCACGGTCTTGCCGAAGGCGGTGCCGGCGGAGAGAACCCCCGTATCGTGGGCGGCCAGCGCGTCCGCGGCGGCCTGTTGCTCCGGCCGCAACCGGCCGTGAAACGAAACGGGCAACGGCGCGCCATGGCAGCGTTCGTCATGGATGACGGTCTCGATCTTCAGACCGGCCAGGAGTTCCTGAATCTCCCCCAAACAGCCTCGCGGCAAACCCAGGTGTTGAGGGTAATCCTCGGCACAGGCGATAACGCGCGGCTTGTCGAACGTGGGCAGTCGCATCGCCTGAGCCTTGTAGAACTCAGGATTCTGGAACGCCGCCAGCCGCAGAAGGCGATTGCGCAGTCCGGGCGACAGCATGTCCTTGGCAATATAGAGCTCGTTCCCGAGAGTCAGATCCAGACGCTTCGGCAATGGACCGGCGACAGGAGGATCTTTCCGCCGGCGCGAGGGAGGCGCGGTCCACGGCGCATCGTCATCTTCATTGCTCAAGGCCAGGCGTATCCCGACGACTCGATCCCGATTCTCGGCGGTGCTGACAAGCGCCTCAACTTCAGGCCGACCGATCTTCCGAATACTTGAGAGGAACGCCCACTGATCCGGATAGGGTTCCAAATGGTCGTCGAGAAAAACGCTGTTCCCGGATTCCCGCGGCTTTTTCTGCAGCGGCAAAGCGATCAGGTTCCCAAAACCGCCCTTGGGCAAGGTGTCCTGATTGGGGAAAAAGCGGTCATACGAGTCCAACCCGATTTCCGGACGTCGCTCCATCGTCTCGGTGAGGATGTGAGCGCCCAGTTTCCTGGCCAAGCCGGACGGGATGGCCTCTTCGAAAAACAGCCAAAGGTGCGCGCCGTTGCCGGAACGGGATCGTTCCACCGAGGCTGGAAGGCCCAATGGGCGGCAGGTCTCCATAACGGCAGACACATCCTCGCGCCATCTTTCCTTGTCGAAATCCGCGGCAAGAAAACAGCACGTTTCGTCCTGCAGCATGGGATAGACCCCCACAACGAACTCGCGGCCGGGTTCGTCCTGATGCGAAAGATGCTGGCGGATGGTCTCGTCGGTCACGGGAAGAAACCGGCGGTTCGGGCATTCGGAGCACTTGACCACCCGCCTGCCTGCCTGCCGAAGCGCGGCACGCGAAGGCCGGTCGCAGAGCCCACGGACCCACTCGTTGGCGCAGGCGGGCTGATAGCCGGATTTTCCGGTCTTCCGGCTCTCGAAACGCCGGGGATAGACGTCCTCCCGTCCGCGAAACAGACCGCGGAACAAGGCGATCTTCGCCGCGGGCGCGGAGCGCTGATCGACAGAAATATCTTGGGGCGTCATCTCTGAACTTTCAATTCTCGTCCTTGTGTCTGCCTCGTAAATATGCAATTGTCGGTGGCGTATAGCAACGCTTTGATTTGGCCAAAGGGATTGACAGAAGAGAGTCTTTATTCGTATAGTCGCCACAAATCGGAATGCGTGTTCCGATAAAAGGCAGCTATTTATGTTTGATCGCTGGTACAGCCACACTCTGGCGCAGAAGGTGGAACGACCTTTCGTACACTTGTTGTTCGGCGCACGGCAGACGGGGAAGTCCACGTTGCTCGCTTCGCTGCTGCCGTCGGACGCCGTGCGCATCGATCTCGCCGATCCGAGTCAGCGCGCCCGATATCTGGCTGATCCCGGCGAGTTTCTGCGAATGTGCCGTGCGCTGCCTGCGCAACCGAGAGGGCGCGTCGTCTTCGTTGATGAGGCGCAGACCGTTCCCGCCATTTTCGATGCCGTACAGCACTTGTACGACGCGGACAAGACGCGGTTTCGATTCGTGCTCTGCGGCAGTTCCGCCCGCAAGCTGCGGATGACCGGCGCGAACCTTCTGCCGGGCCGTTCTTTCCTGCACCATCTATACCCTCTGGTGCTGGCCGAACAGCCGCCGCCCATGCTGATCCCGGCGCCCAGTCAGTCGCCCTTGCCGTTCCCGTGGCCGGCCGATGCGCGACCCGCGCACCCCTTCATGGCGTGGGAACTGGAGCCGCGGCTGGCTTACGGGGCATTGCCCGGCGTGGTGGCCAGCGTGGAAACGGATCGAGCCGATATCCTGCGCGCATTCACGGCGGCGCATCTGGAGGAGGAAATCCGCCGCGAGACCATGGTGCGGGACTGGGGCGTTTTTCTCCGTTTTCTGCGTTTCGCGGCCTTGGAGTCCGGACAGATTCTCAACTACGCCGCCATCTCCCAGGAGACGGGCGCCTCGGCGCACACCGTGAAGTCCTACTACCAGATGCTGGAGGACATGTTCATCGGATTCCATGTCCCCGCCTTCTCACGCAGCCCGCGTAAGAACGTTCTGTCCACGTCCCGGTTCTTTTTCTTTGACCTCGGGATCCGTCACGCGGCCGCCGGGTTGACGCCGTCCGTCGAAATGGTGCAAGGCAACCCCGGTCCGATCTTCGAACAGTGGGTCGGCATCGAGTTGTGGAAACGACTTCAATACGCCGGAGACGGCCAGTTGCACTACTTCCGCACACGGGACGGCGCCGAAGTGGACTTCGTGATCGAACGCGGGGGCAAGTGGACCCCGGTCGAGGTCAAGTGGACGGACCATCCGAGCGCGAAGGATGCGCGACACCTGCGTGTCTTCATGCAGGAGAACCCGAAGACCGTTGACAGGGGCTACATCATCTGCCGGTGCCCAACGCCCCAGATGATCGAGGATGGGATATTGGCACTGCCTTGGTGGTGCCTGTGAGGAGAGGTGACAGTAGATTCATTCGCAAGCTGAATGAACGAACAGAACGTTTGTCCGTATCACCACACACGCAACGAGGCACGCTTCGCATGAAGACATCACGACATCTGAATGGACCCGTTCACCCGACAGGCAAAACTTCCCTTCTCTGCATTTTCACCGGGGTCCTGGCGATCTTGTGGCTGACGGCAGGCTGTCAACGAACCGTTCATGGCAAAATGGCCATGCGTCCGGGAATGGAATCCTTTGACATGGCGAGTGGATCTGCGGGAGGTGCGCGCCTGCATGACTTGGCGCGCAAGAGCCTATCGGGTGAAGCAACACCCGCCGGGCCGACGACGCCGGAAAGCACGACGAACGTCACCGATCGGCTCATGATCTATGATGGCACGATGACACTGGTCGTCCAAGATACGGCTGCCACTCTCGCAAAGTTGAAGGCCATGGCGGCTGCCCTCAAGGGGTACATGCAGGGGATGACCTCGAGTTCCATCGTGCTTCGAATCCCCGCCGCCCAGTTCAACCAGGCGATCCAGGCGGTCGAAAATCTGGGCGAAGTGATTGACCAGTCGATCACCGGTTCGGATGTCACGGAGGAAATGCGCGACCTGGATATCCGCCTGAAAAACGAGGAACAGATCCGGGAACGGCTGGTCAAACTCCTGGATAAGGGCGCCAAAGTCGAGGATATCCTGAAGGTCGAAAAGGAACACACGTATCTCCTCGCCGTGATCGCCAACAAGAAATACGTCTATACCTTCGAATGCTGGGGCCCGTCGGAGTCTGTGACCCGCGACCGGGAAGCGCTGGACAAGACTCTGAAATCCCTGCGCCTCAAACCTTAGTCGGAATGCGCATTCCGATATGAGGCGACTGGCTTTTTCAACTGGCTTTGCCGGGCATAGTCTGCTAAATTACGAACTATCGTGAACGCATTATTCATAGCAGCCAAGGAAGTCGCCGACTTCATGAAAGCGCGCCGGTGGAAGTTCTGCGTCATCGGCGGGCTGGCGGTGCAACGCTGGGGGGAGCCGCGGCTGACTAGGGATGCGGATTTGACGCTGATGACGGGGTTTGGAGAAGAAGAACAATTCGCGGATGCCTTGTTGGAACGCTTTCAGGGGCGGCGTCCCGATGCGCGCGCATTCGTGCTGGTGAATCGCGTGCTGTTGCTCCGCGCATCGAACGGCAAGGACGTGGACGTTTCCTTCGGCGCCTTGGATTTCGAGGTCAGCATGCTCAAACGGGCCACCCCGTTCGAGTTCGACGCCGGCTTGATCCTGCCGACTTGTTCGGCGGAGGACTTGTTCGTGATGAAGGCGTTTGCCGCCCGTGTGCAGGACTGGCTGGACGTCAAAGGAATTGCCGTCAAACAGGAAAAATCCTTGAACCGGTCCTACATCCTCAAGCATCTGGCGCAACTCTGCGAGTTGAAGGAAACGCCGGAAATCATGGCGCAAGCCCGACGTATTCTGGAGCGGAAACCATGAAGCGCCTGACGTGGAAACAACAGAAGGCCGTCGTTCAACAATGGAAACGGGCAGCCCCCGCGTTGGCGCGCGCCCGCGAGGAGGAACTTGCAGCCTGGCAGTATGACGCGGCAACAGTTGATGCCCTCCTGGACATCGGCGCCAAGGCGCCGCGCAAGGAGGAGGAACCGAACGGCCTGGTGGAAATGCAGCGACTGTTCATGAAAGCGGCGCGGAAGCAGGGGCTGATTCCCTATGCCGTGCGCGAAGGACCTGCGCCCTACGGCAGCGAGGGGCTCCCGTCCGCGGACACGGCAGCAGAGGGGACGCTTGCGCCACTTCGGAAATTCCTCTACATCGTGGGCGATCCGGCCATCCTGAACCGGCCGAAGGTCGCGCTGTTCTGCTCCGTCAAGTGCCCCGGAAAACTGATCCTCGCCGCCTACGATCTTGCGCAGAGCCTGCGGGCGGCGGGCGTCACCGTTATAAGCGGATTCCACTCCCCGATGGAACAGGAGTGCATGCGAATCCTGATCCGGTCCCCGAATCCTGTAATCTGGTGTCTCGCCCGCGGCCTGTACCGGCAGGTTCCCTCCACACCTGTGGACTGCCGCCCAGCCGTAGCCGAAGGCCGGCTGATCATGGTGACGCCTTTCCCGGCCAGCTTGCGGCACATCACCGCGAAAACCGCCCTGCTCCGCAACCGCCTCGTCGCCGACATGGCCAGCGCCGTCGTCGTCGCCCATGCCGCCCCCGGCAGCAAGATGGAGGCTCTCTGCCGCGATCTTCTCGCCGCCGGCAAACCCCTCTACACCTTCGACCACCCCGCCAACGCCGCCCTGATCGGATACGGAGCGAGCACCATCGGCAAACTCGAGCTGTCAGCGCTCACGAAAAAAAGCACTACATGATGCTGGCCCGGATGATTTTGGCTCCCAATGAGGTAGTCGTAGTGCATGGATTTCCGGCGGATCAAGCCCTCGCTACGTGCTCACTGGTCGCGCTGATTTGCTGATTTGCGAATAGATGAAGAATCAGTTGACGCCATGAACGGAATGCCATAGTATTCATTTTTTGACTGCGGGGTGGAGCAGCCTGGTAGCTCGTCAGGCTCATAACCTGAAGGTCGC
>JACQHI010000172.1 GCA_016199105.1 Lentisphaerota bacterium
GCAGGTCTTGAAGGCCGCCCTTGAACTGGCCCGGCGCATGACCGAGGAAAGCCAGGCGGAAACGGAACTCGTGCGGACGCCGGACGATGCCGCCCGTCTCCTGAGGGAAACGGCCCGCCCGCTCAACCATGAAGTGTTCTGGGTGTTGCTGCTCAACGCCAAGAACCGGTTGATGGGCGCTCCGAAGCCGGTGACGAAGGGGCTCTTGGATGCCAGTTTGATTCATCCCCGCGAGGTTTTCCAGGAGGCCATTCAGCGCTTGAGTTCGGCCGTGCTGGTCGTGCATAATCATCCGTCAGGCGATCCCTCGCCTTCGGCGGAGGACATCCAGGTGACCCGCCAGCTCGTGGAAGCCGGGAAAGTGCTGGGGATACGGGTCCTGGATCATGTCATCCTGGGCAAGGCGTCCGGGGATCGCGCGAGCGATTTTTACAGCCTGCGGCAGGCGGGCATTGTCGAGTTTGCCGGATAGACCGGAGATGAAATTCGCGATGATTCGCGCGCGAACAGACACGAATGAAGTCGGCACATCGGTATGACCGAGAGTCAACATACAACGCAGGACGGCGCGCCCGCCGGGCCGGCGCCCGCGGAGTCGGTGGACGGGCTGAAGCTGACCCTGAAGCAGCTTCGCGAGAGCGAGGGCAAATACCGTGCCATGCTGGAATCCATGGGCGGCATGATTTACATCGCCTCGCCGGACCACCGCATCGAGTACATGAATGCCGCCATGAAGCGGTGGCTCGGCCGCGACGCCACCGGCGAATCCTGCGCGGAGGCCTTGTACGGCCTGACGCCGCCCTGTTCCTGGTGTCCCCAATCGAAGTTGAAGCCGGGAGAAACCGTGTACACCGAGACGGTGGATCCGCGGACGGGGCGGGTGATTGCCCTGGCCTCGACGCCCATCGCGCGGGAGGACGGGACCGTTTCGATCATGTCCGTGATCACCGACATCACGGAACGGAAGGCGACCGGAAAAGCGCTGCACGAAAGCGAGGCGCGGTATCGCAAGCTGGTGGAATCGGTCACGGACTACATTTATACCGTGACCGTCGAGAATGGGCGGGCGGTGTCCACCACGCACGGGGACGCCTGCGTGGCTGTGACGGGCTACGCCTCCGCGGAATACACGGCCAATCCGAACCTGTGGTACCAGATGATTCACATGGAGGACCGGCCCATGGTTCTGGAGCTGGTGCAGCAACTGCTGGCCGGCAAGCCGGTGCAGGCGCTGGAGCACCGGCTGATTCACAAGAACGGCTCCATCATCTGGGTGAAGAACACGTTCGTGCCCCATGTGGACGAGCAGGGCCGGCTGGCCTCCTATGACGGGCTGCTCCTGAACATCACCGAACGGAAAATGGCCGAGGAGGCCATCAAGGAACATGCCCGGAAACTGGAGATCATCAACCGCCTCATCATCTCCGTCAACAAGGCCACGGACTGGAAGACGCTCTTCCATGTGGCGCTCGTCGCCTCCATGGAGCTGACCGGGTTCGACGCCGGCGACGTGTATCTGCTGAACGACGAGACGGGAACGGCGGAACTGCAGGAGGCCCTGGGCTTGACGGCGGAATTGCAGGAAAAGTTCAAAAGCGTCAGCATCCAGCATCCGTTCCACAAGAAATTGCTGTTTGAGGCGAAATCCGTCTTCTCCTCGGATGCCGACGATCTAGACATTCCGTTTCTCGTGCGCTGGGGAGTCCGGTCCGTGGCGGCCGTCCCGTTTTTTTCGCAGAACAAGGTGGCCGGCGCCCTGCAATTGTATGGCCGCAAACCGCATGTTTTTCCCGAGCAGGAAAGGGACTTGCTGGAGTCCATCGGCCGTCAGATCGGCACGGTGATCACGAAGCTGCGGTCGGAAACGGCCCTGCGGGAGAGCGAGGAAAAATACCGGACCATCACCGAACAGCAGATGATGGGCATCTACATGTTCAAGGACGGCCGCGTGCTGTTCGCCAACGAGGGGCTCGCGCGCATCCTGGGCTATCCGCGCGAGTTGATCATGGCCTGGGATCAGAATGCGCTGCTGGGCGTTGTGCATCCGGACGATCGCGCGTTTTTTCTGGACCAGCTCCAGCGCAAACAGCGGAGGGCCCAGGATGTCCTTCCCCAGTATGACTGCCGGTTGAAAGCCCGGGACAACGAGATCAAGTGGGTGATGATCCATTCGAGATCGATCCCCTACGCGGGTGGAAACGCCGTCATCGCCGTGGTGATGGATATCACCGACCGCAAGCTGGCGGAACAGTCGTTGGGCACGGCCAATCGCCAGTTGAAGGCGCGCGAGGAGCAGCTTCGCAACACCAACGAGGAGCTGTTCGCCACGGTCGAGCAGTTGAAATCCAGCCAGAAGGACCTGATGAGCGCCAACCTGGAGAAGGAATTCCTCATGAAGGAAATCCATCACCGCGTGAAAAACAATCTCCAGGTCATCTCCAGCCTTCTGAAGCTGCAATCCGGTTATATCAAGGATCAAAAGGCGGTGGACCTGCTCAAGGAGTGCCAGAACCGGATCAAGTCCATGGCCATCGTGCACGAGAAGATTTACCAGTCGAAACGGCTGGCGGAGGTGGACATCGGGGAATATATCCGGAGCCTGATGGATCATCTGTTCCACGTGTACCTGGTCAGTCCGGAGGCCGTCAAACCGGAGATCGCGGTCGAGAAAGTGTCGTTGGGCCTGGATCAGGCCATCCCCTGCAGCATCATCATCAACGAGCTGGTCTCGAATGCCTTGAAATATGCCTTCCCGGAAGGACGGAAGGGCGTCATCCGGGTCGCGCTGGCCGCGGTCAACGACCGGCATTTCGTGCTCGAAATCGGCGATTCCGGGGTGGGTTTGCCGAAACACGTCGATTTCCGGAACACGACCTCCATGGGCATGCAGTTGGTGATCATGTTCGTGGACCAGCTCGATGGAACCATCGAGTTGGGGAACGACCATGGCACGACCTTCACCATCCGGTTTCCCCTGGAGAACGCCTCCCTTCACAAGCGCCAGTCCGCCGCCGCGACCTGACAAACCCGGCGGTGAAGAGGGTGAAAGGCCGGCAGATAAATTTCGCGTCGGTATTGCCGGCTGGGGTTGGCCGCATTGGGGTGGTTGGCCGGGGATTGGATTACGGGTGTGTGGGGAGGATCGGTTTTGCGGCTTGACTCGATCGCTCAATGTTTTAACAATCGCTGAAAACAGCAGGGTTGTTTGGGAATCCGAAGGAGATATTTCATGAAGACAAAATACTTGATCGGCGTCGTGTTGCTTGTGCTGGGGAGCCGTGTGTGGGCCGTCTCGGCGGCGGATATCGCGGGAGGGGCATTCCATTCCCTGGCGGTCAGCACCAATGGAACGGTGTGGGCGTGGGGCGA
>JACQHI010000175.1 GCA_016199105.1 Lentisphaerota bacterium
CGGCTCATAATGCTAGTCCTCCTTCCGGGGGTTGAGTTAGTTAATGGGTTAGTGAATAGACTAGAAAGCTAGTCTTGTCAAACGATTATTTGTCCGACCAGCAAGGCCTCATTTCGTTTGACAGGATTGGACGGGTATGCCTGAATCGGGGCGAAGGGGGTGTTGTGCGGTATCCAGTGTTGAGTGTCATGCTGGGCTGTCTCGCGGTCGGGTCCGTGGGTCTGGCGGACGAGCCGGTGGCCGAGTCCGGGACCGACCGGCCGGTCGCGTGGGCCCAGCCGATCCCCCTGGCGGGCGCGCCGAATTTGCACAAGATCTCCGGCGCCCTCTATCGCAGCGCCCAGCCGACGGCGGAGGGCATGGCGAATCTGAAAAAGCTCGGAATCAAGACGGTCCTCAACCTCCGCTCGTTCCACTCCGACAAGGACGAACTGGCTTCCACGGGACTTGCCTCCGAGTCCATCAGCATGAACACCTGGCATCCGGAAGAGGAGGATGTGGTCCGGTTCCTGAAAATCGTGTGCGATCCCGCGCAGGCGCCCCTCCTCGTGCATTGCCGGCATGGGGCGGACCGGACCGGCATGATGTGCGCGATTTACCGGATCGTCATCCAGGGCTGGACCCGCGAAGAGGCGCTTCGGGAGATGACGGAGGGCGGCTTCAACTTTCATGAGCTATGGGTGAACCTCGTTCCGTATATTCAGACGCTCGACTTCGACCGGATCCGGAAGGAAGCGGGGTTGGACAAAGCCGATGGAAAACCGGGTGGGAAATAATCACCGAATTAAGGAATATCCGAATGGCACTTAAAAGAAACGACGGCTCGCCACCAGCCTTCGCTCAGAAGCTACGGCCTGGCAGGCAGTCTCGCCCTCCACGGCCGGCGGTGTCTGTGCAAATGGAGGGCGAATCCGTCGGCTGACGGACGCAGAATGGGTGCTTGAAAAAGGCGCTTATCTTGGCGCCATTCAGGAAAGTCATGAGTCTTTCAAACATTTCAGGCTTATAATCTTGAAGCGTCGGACGGGGTGTAATACATTTACAGGGAGATGTATAACGTTCGGAGGGCAAGGCTATGGCGATCTTGAAGGTGTCGGCGAAGGGTTGGGTGGTGATTCCCGCGGAGTGCCGGAAGAAATATCAGGTCAATCCGGGCTCGCGGGTGGAAATCGTGGATTACGGCGGGGGCCTGAGCTTGGTGCCGGTATTGGCCCGGCCCATTCATGCCGCGCAAGGATTACTCAAGGGGCGGCGGTCCTTGACCAGCGCCTTGTTGCGGGAACGCGCAAGGGAAAAACGACGTGAAACCGTCCGGTAGATATGTTCTCGATTCCTTTGCCGTGCTGGCTTATCTGGATGGTGAGCCGGGCGGGCGCCTTGTCCGAGAGGTTCTGGAGCATGGTCAACGGCACGGGGGAAGCCTGTTCCTTTCCGTCATCAACTTATGAGTCTTTATTCCGAGGCGAAAGAGGCGGGAAGCGCCTATCGGGCCGAGTACCTGGCGCAGATTCAAGAGTTGATCCGGCGGAAGCAGGGTAAGGCGGAGCGCCGGCGGGAGCGGTTCTTCCGGCCGGATTTCTCGTCGGTTTCCGCGTATGAAACCAGCGTGTCGGACTATCGCCGGAAATTCAAAAAGATGCTCGGCTGGCCGCTGACGCGGAAACCGTGCTCCCGCCCTCCCGCCGTCGAGGAGACCTTTGTCGCGCAGGACGAGTTGGGCCGGATTTTCCGGCTCCGGATCGAAGCGCTGCCCGGCTTGAAGCTTTACGGGTTGTTGTTCCTGCCCGCGGGGAAGGAACGGCCGCCCTTGGTGATTTCCCAGCATGGCGGAGGGGGCACGCCCGAGTTATGTTCCAAATTTTAAGGAATTCGACGGCGTGCACGAGCTGGACAAAGCCGACGAGTCCATCGAGTTCCTCGATGCGCATGTGCGGTAATTTCTCATTGATTTTTCCCTTGTTTTCATATAAATTCACGCCATGCATCGTGTTCATCCAAAAACGGGATGGTGGCGAATGTTCCGGGTGGCGGTTCTGGCGGTTGTCTGTGCGGCGAGTCCGGCGCTGGCGGCTCTGACGGTCACAAACGATTTGGATGCCGATACCACGTGGGCGGTGGGCGACAGCCCGGTGAGCATCACCAAGTCGGATTTCTATGTCCAGACCAACGCGGTCTTGACGATCGATCCCGGGGTGGTGGTCAAGGTGGCCGGCGAGCTCAACGTGCGGGGTTCGATCCGGGCGCTCGGGACGGCCGGCAACCGGATCACGTTCACCGAACTTTCAACCAATCAGGGCTGGGACATCCTCCGGTTCACGGTGGCGCCCACCCTGAGCGGAAACTTCAGGACCAACATCTTCGAGTACGTCAACATCACCAACCTGACCTCCTATATCTACGTCTCGGAGGCGGGGCTTTCGTTCGACAACTGCTACCTCAGCGTGAGCAATTCCGGCAATTATGCCATGGCCGCCTGGTACGGGTGGACCAATGTCAACCCGGCCCGGATCACCTTCACCAACTGCACCTTCGACATCTTCAGCACGTACCAATCCATCGGGGGCACTCTCATGGCGATCAGCCTTGACGGGTTCCCCTCGGAGTTCGTGAACAACACGATCCGCATTGTATACTCCGGCGGGGCGCCGACGGTCTACGGAATCCGTTGCCAAACGAGCAACACGGATGCGTTCCGGTGCGACATGCGGGGCAACACGATCACGATGCGGGTTCCCGAAAACGTTAATATCATAACTGTCTACGGGCTGTACTGGGAGAACGGGAACGTCGGGGACGTCGTGAGCAACGCGATCTCTCTCTCCATGAGCAAGGGGGGGTACGGAATTTTTAAATCGGATACCAACCGGGTCGAGGGCAATATCGTCAATGTCTCCTGCACGGGCATGACGAGCTTCGCCTACGCCTACGGCCTGTACCTTCAGACCGGCAATTCCTCGCACCCGGATTTCTGCTTCAACAACCGGGTGACGGTCAACGCGGTCGGGCCGGACCGGTATCTGTATGGGATGTGTCTCTACGGCGGCCTCGTCCGGGGCAACCGGATCAAGATGTCCCATGACGGGCCTTCCGGCGCGATGTTCGGGATTGCCCAGGAAGCCTACGGCTGCGAGATTGCCCAGAACACCATCGAAATGGTCAGTTCGTTCAGCAACCGGTATGCCGTCGGGATGGACGCGGATGAAAAGGCCGTGGTTCACGGCAACCTTGTGCTCGGGCCGTTCAGCACGAACGAGTATTCCATGGGAATCCATACGCCCGACAGCGGGACCCTGACCAACAGCCACAACCTGGTCTGGGGGTTCCCGACGGCCTTCTCGAATTGCACGGCGGGCGCGGGTACGGTCGAGGCCGCCCCGCAATTTGCCGACACCAATCTGCACCTGTTGGTCGCCTCGCCGGCGGTGGAGGCCGGAACCAACCAGCCTTGGATGACGAACGCGGTGGATATTGACGGCGTGGGGCGCATCCAGAACGGCCGGGTGGACATCGGCGCCTACGAATACAACCCCAACCAGGTGAGCGTGACGATGACCAGCGCCGTGACGGATCCGTCGCGCCTGGCGACCTGGCCGGTGGTCGTCCAGTTCAGCGAGGACGTCGAGGGCTTCACCAACACCGATATTACCGTCGTGGGCGGTAACGTGTCGAATTTCGCCACGGCCAGCGCGTCCAACTACACCTTCAATTTGATTCCCCTGGGGGCGGGGCGGGTCACGGCCGATATTGCGCAGAATTGCTCCACCGGGGCGAGCGGTCCCAACGCGGCCTCCGTGCAGTTTGCGCGGACGTACGATCCGACACAGCCCTCGGTGACGTTGTCCACGACGGCGTCGGATCCCACAGGCACAGCGCCGATCCCTGTGACGGTGGTATTCAGCGAATCCGTCGCGGACTTTGCCGCGACGGATGTGATCGTCGCAAACGCGACGATTGGCGGATTTATGACTAACAGCGC
>JACQHI010000178.1 GCA_016199105.1 Lentisphaerota bacterium
ATGCCGGTCCCATCCGGCCGGTCAAAACGGCCGAAGACAAAGCGATCCCAGGCCGGCCCGCTTTTTTTGATCGGCAGACTCGGCACACGGGCCATGACGACCTGGTCATTGGAGAGAACCCGGCGCCGGCTGTAATTATGGTCGGGCAGGGAAACGGTCATGAACCGAAACTCCGCCCTGGCCATGCCTGCCAACGCGGCCGTGGCCGCCGCAACGGACTGGCTGACCACGAAATCCCAGTAATCGCGCCGGCACGTTCCACAGCCCAGGAGTTCGATGGCGCCGGGCGCGCTATGGGTATGTGTTGTGCAGAGAAGAATGTCCGGTTCACGATCGCCCGGGGGTAATTCCCGTTTCAGAGCGGCCAGGATTTCACCCTGCAATTCCGGTCCGAGCGCCAGGAGATCATACACCAGGAGCAGACACTGCCAGCGCTCCTCCCTGACGGCCAGGGCGCGAACATGGAGCGGATCGTAAACGGCGTCAAAGGGCTTGTCGCAACGGGCGGCAAAGCCGCTGAGTGGCATGGGCCGCCGGGGGGTGATATCCGCGCAAGCATGACCGGCAAGCATCATATCCCGTTTAGCCCAGCGCCGTCAGCGCTTTCTGCAGGGAAGCCTTGTCCTGGACGTTGCACTGAACGGAAGCCGCAGCGGTCCGTTTGATCAAGCCGGACAAGACTCGACCGGGCCCGCATTCCACATACCGCGTCACGCCCCGGCTCTGAAACCACTGGATGCAGGCAATCCACTGCACGGATGACGTCACCTGTTTGACCATCGTCTGCCGGATGGCGTCCGGAGCGCCATGAGGCTGTCCTGTCACATTCGAGATCACCGGCACGCGCGGAGTTTGGATGGGCACCTTCGCCAGAACCTCCGCCAGCCGGCCGGCCGCCGACGCCATGAGCGAGGAATGAAAGGCTCCGGCCACGTTCAGGCGGATCACTTTTTTCGCGCCCGCCTGCGCGGCCAGTTGCTCGGCGGCTTCAATGCCTTTTTTGGGTCCTGAAAGCACCGTCTGTTCCGGGGAATTCAGATTGGCCATTTCGACCCCGGCGGAGGCGCAAACCGGTTTCAACGATTCGGGGGTCAGGCCAATGACCGAGGTCATCGCCCCCTCATGCTCCCGGCAGGCCTCCTGCATGAAGCGGCCGCGGGCTTCCAGAATCCGCAGGGCATCGTCGAACGACACGGCGCCGGCGGCGTACAAGGCCGTCCATTCGCCCAGGCTGAGACCGGCCATGCCCTCCGCCGCGAAGCCGGGTTTTTCCTTCATGAGCGCCGCGCAGGCCGCGGCCCCCACGACAAAAACCGCCGGCTGACAGCGGTCGGACCGGATCAATTCCGATTCGGGCCCCTTGAAACACAGCGCGCCGAGATCGTACCCCAGGATCTCCCCAGCCCGGTCGAACAAGGCGCGGCATTCGGGATAGGCAACGGCCAGCTCGGCTCCCATGCCGATTCCCTGTGCGCCCTGCCCCGCGAACACCACCGCTGTCTTGGCATCGCCCATCTACAACTCCAGAACGAGGGCAGCCCAGGTGAATCCCCCGCCAAACGCGACCATTAAAACCACGTCTTTTTTCTTGATCTTGCCGAGCCTCACGGCTTCATCGAGCGCGACGGGAATGGAAGCCGCCGACATGTTGCCATATCGTTCCAGATTGACATAGAATTTCTCGATCGGAAGGTCCAATTTATCGGCGATGGCCTGCACGATGCGCATATTCGCCTGATGGGGAATGATCCACGCGATGTCGGCGAGGCTCAACCCGCTTTGCTCAATGGCTTTCCTCGCCGCGGCCGTCATCGTATTCACCGCGTGCTTGAAGACTTCCCGTCCCTCCATCTTCAGGAAATGCATGCGGTTCCTGAGCGTCTCTTCCGAGGTCGGATTCCGGCTCCCGCCCCCCGGCAGGGACAGGAGGTGCGCCAGGTTGCCGTCCGAACCGAGAATGGCGGAAAGAATCCCGCGGCCCCCAGCCGTGTTCCGGCGGAGCACCACCGCTCCGGCGCCGTCGCCGAACAGGACACAGGTCCCGCGATCCTGCCAATCCACGATCGAACTCAACTTTTCCGTGCAGACGACGAGCACCGTGTTCATGGCGCCGGACTCGATAAATCGGCGTCCCGTTTCGAGCGCAAAAATGAAACCGGAACAGGCCGCCTCCAAGTCGAAACAGGCCGCCTTTTTCGCTCCAATCGCCTTCTGGATGAAACAGGCCGTGCTCGGAAAAACCATGTCCGGGGTGATGGTGGGGACAACGATCAAATCCACGTCCTCCGCCTTCACGCCGGCCGATTCGAGCGCCCGCGTCGCGGCGATGGCGCCAAGATCGGATGCGGCCTGATCGGGCCGGGCGATATGCCGTTCCCGGATGCCGGTGCGGGTGGTGATCCATTCATCCGACGTGTCCACCATGGCGGACAGCTCGGCGTTCGTCAATATCCGTTCCGGCACATAGGCGCCGATGCCCGCAATGCCCACGGGTTGGCCCGCCGATGTCGCGTCCTGGCTCATGATCCTGCGCCCACCCGCCGCATTTCATTCACGATTTGATCGTTGACCTTATGGCTGACCGATTCGCACGCCACGCGCACCGCATGAAAAACGGCATGGGCCTTCGCCGCCCCATGGGAAATGATGCAGACGCCGTTGACGCCCAGCAGAGGCGCGCCGCCGTAATTGGAAGGATCCATGCGTTGTTTCATGGCCCGTCCGGCGCCCCGCAACAAAAGCGCGCCCAGCATGCGCACCCAATTGGCTGTGAATTCGGCCTTCATCCAGGTGGCAATGGCGTGGGCGGCGCTTTCCGCCGTCTTCAGGATCACGTTGCCCACAAAACCGTCACAGACCGCCACATCGATCTCGCCCGTGAAGAGGTCATGGCCCTCGATATTACCCTTGAAGTTCAGGTTCGCCTGGGTCAGGAGGCGGAAGGCTTCCTTCGTGATTTCGTTGCCCTTCGTATCCTCGGTGCCGACGCTCATCAGCCCCACCACGGGGTTGGCCTGTCCCAGGATTTCACGGGAATACACGTGCCCCATCACGGCGAACTGGACCAGCAACCGGGCGGTGCAGTCCGTGTTGGCGCCGGCATCGATCAGAACAAAAGGAGCCTTGGGACTCGGCATCACGGTGGCGATGGCCGGCCGTTCGATGCCGTCGAGCGTCCTCAATTTCAACGTGGCCGCCACCACGACGGCGCCCGTATTGCCGGCGGAAACCATCGCGTCGGCATCGCCCGATTTGACCAAATCCACGGCCCGGCCCACCGAGGAATCTTTTTTCCTCCGGATGGCCACGGCGGGCGACTCCTCCATGCCGACCACTTCGGAAGCATGGACAATCTCGATTTTTTCGGGACACGCCGGGAGCGTTTTCAATTCCGCGCGAATGGCCGTTTCATCGCCCACGAGGCTGATTTTTCGCACGAGGGGAAGGCCCCGAGCGGCCTGCACGGCGCCGGCGACGATTTCTTTCGGCGCAAAATCCCCTCCCATGGCATCTACGGCAATTCGCATGGCGCCTACTTGGCCCGAATGGTCAGCACCTGTTTCCCCCGGTAATACCCGCAGGACGGGCATATCCGGTGCGGCAATTGCGGCGCGCCGCAATTGGGGCACGCTTTTGCCGCCGCCAGATGGATTTTATGGGCGCCGCGGCGCAACCGTTTTTTATGTTTCGATGTTTTTCTTTTGGGTACGGCCATGGTTCCTGTCTCCTTGCAATCAACCGATGCATACGGCCCCGACGCGGGGCCGTTTCCCTCATTGTATTTGCAGACGATCCAGCGCTTTCCACGGCGTTGCTTTATCCGGCAGTTTGCAGCCGCAACGGCCCTTGTTTCGATTCACCCCGCATTGGGGACACAACCCCTTGCAAGCGGGCGAACAAACGGCAACCATGGGAAGGGAGAGAAGCGTATCTTCGCGGACATCCCCGGTCAAGTCAATTGCGTCGGAATTCGCCTGGATGGGGTAGGTCCTGCAAAAGGCGGGAACGGAGAGCGCGCGGGAAAAGGACTCGGCGCACCGGGCGCACACAAAAGTGACTTCCGTCCGCACAACGCCCCGCACCATCAATTCGCCTTCCAGCCGCTGAACCTGCAGCTCATAGCGGATGGGACGATCCACCCGGATGAGCGCGTCCTGCTCCAACTCGAGGATGGACGGCGGCTCCTCGCCCTTCACTTTCTTCGGGGCATCGCCTTTGAGAGATCCGACATGGATGACGATCGCCATAACCGGTCTACCGGGCCGCTTTTCCCAAACGCTGGAATTTTTTCTTCATGGCCGTGTGGACGAAAGGGGGAACGAACTTGCTGATATCGCCCTGGAGCACGGCGATCTCCCGGACCATGCTGGAACTGAGATAACTGTAGGTTTCATTGGGCATCAGGAAGAGGGTCTCGATATCGGGGGCTATTTTCCGGTTCGTCAGCGCCATCTGAAATTCATAGTCGAAATCGGAAAATGCGCGCAGACCGCGGATCAGCACGGTCGCCCGTTTGCGGCGCGCATAATCCACCAGCAAACCGTCGAAGGAATCCACTTCGACATTATCGAAAGAGACCGACAGCTGCTTCGCCATGGCCAGGCGCTCCTTCAGACTGAACAGCGGGGTTTTGTGCGTGCTCACGGACACCGCCAGTATCACGCGATCGAAAATCTTCGCGGCCCGGCTCACGAGATCCACATGCCCGAACGTGAGGGGATCGAATGTTCCCGGATAGATGGCGGAACCTTTCATACTCAAAACCTCCCCTTAGGTCGTCTTCCGATAAATACAGAGGCGTGACTCCCCGTACGCCGTGTTCTTGACGAGCCCCCACCCCGCCGCCTCAGCCACGGGG
>JACQHI010000003.1 GCA_016199105.1 Lentisphaerota bacterium
AGCAGGAAGCGAACCGGCCATTAGATTCAGGGTTCTGATTTCAATCGTGGCTCGATGCTCGTTGTACTGAACATGAAAGTGAGGGGGATTATGCTCATCAAAATACATCGAAATGATTATACCGAGGAATCTAGAAATTTCTGGCATAGTGCTTTCCTAAAGTGAATCAGCGCACATGAAACGAAAAACAACAGGCGAGCGCAAGCACGAAATCAACGATCGCAGTTCAGTATTCTCCAGCCCGACCTTCAGCGTCTTGCAGGCCTGGACGCCGGAAGTGTCGAACTCGCAGGCCTGCCCGATGACGATGGGCCCCGCCCCGATCAGCATGATTTTCTTGATGTCTTCGCGTTTGGGCATTTTTCAATATTTTCGGATGGATTTCGTTGGGCATTCCTTTGTGTGTTCGACACTGTCACGGCGTCATTGCTTTGTCGATTATTGAGATTTGGCCTCATTCCGATGCTGATGCAATATCGAATTCGCTCTGAAGTCTTTTCGCGATAGCAGGCGCTTCAACGAAGATCGTATTCAGCTTATAATTCAATTCTGCAAGAGTTAAACACGAAAGAATTCTCTTGGTCGACAAAGCAATATTTTTGCTATTAGCAACGAGGTTTCCACCTACTAACTCGTTATTTAATTCGAGACATCGGCGGTAAAATGGAAGGATACCTGTATCGGGAAGAGAGGCAACGATTGAGTAAATGAGCAAAAATGGGTCAGGGCTTTTCAATCCGATGATAAAGACTTTAACGATAGCTGGAGGAACAGGAGCAGTCCACACAACGTACTGTTCATCCTCAGATAGAACTCCTTCATACACGTCCTTGCCATGTTTCTGATCAGAGAGCCACGAACTGATTAGACCGGCATAATCGTCAATGGTAAGTGTTGTGTTTCCGTTTTTCTTTTTGCTAGTCATCAGGGTTCCCCTTTGCTGGAAGATGCTCCGCAGCGAAGACAGTATCGGGCAGTGGAGGCAAGCTTGGCACCACACACCCCGCAGACCTTTTGGTTTTGTTGCCCATTAACTTGAGGTCCTTTACCCACAGACTGTTGCGCGTTGTCATCAACTGATTTTAATTTAACGCCGCAGTTATCGCAATAAGAGGTATCAGCAGAAGCATGCCCGCATATCACACAATATTTCTTATCCACACAACGGCTGCACACCACTTCATAAAGACAATCCCGAACGACAGATGCGGGAATGGCGAAATTGATGTTTTGCGATTGATTCCAAAACATCGTGTTCACGCCAACTGCCTCGCCATAGGCATTGAGAAGCGGACCGCCGCTATTGCCAGGGCTAATTGGCGCGTCAGTCTGGATGTAATGGCAACCCGTAATCACGCGGTCTTTACTGCTGATGACTCCCTCTGTAAAAGTGCCCTCAAACTCGTGAGGCGATCCGATTGCATAGGCTACATCGCCAACGTTCGCTTGGCTTGGCAATGCTAGTCGGACAAATGGCGTACGCCGCGGCGTATGGATTTTGATGAAGGCAAGATCAAGGCGGAGAAAAGAGCGGATAACGCGGCCGCGAATGGCGGCCGCATCGCTTTGTTTCACGATAACCGAATCGCACCCATCGACGACGTGATTGTTTGTGATTATCAGGCCGTCTGATGTCACGAAAAAGCCGCTCCCTGTTCCCCCGTCGGTGACAATCGTAGCGATGGCAGGTTTTGCGGAAATGTAGATTCTCCGCGGAGTGTCTTCCTTGCGATCGGGAAAGATGTCCGAAATGAGATAGGTCTTGGGATTGGGGCCAGGCGGGATTTTGATGCTTGCATGACAGGAAGGACATTCGCATTCGCCGCCTTTAACGCTAAAAGGAGGAGACATAAGCTTGCCGCAGACGCACTGAACCACTGTTAATTCGGAAATTACGCCAGAATCAGCGGTCTGCTTGTCTTCACTTTCTTCGGCAACAGGCGGTGTGTTTTTTTCCTGAGGGACAGGAACTTCTTGATCGGGCCTTTCGTTTTGGGTCTCGTGTTCCGGCACTTCCGGGATGGCGGCGCAAAGCTTATTGAGTCTTCTCGTTGCATGGGCATAACGCTGCTCTGCTGCTTTCTGAAGCCATTTGATTCCTTCCGCCTCATCGTGGGCAACACCTTTTCCATCGAGATGAAAGCAGCCCAGTCTGTATTGCGCGGCATCGAATCCATTTTCCGCCGATTTGCGATACCATTCAGCGGCAATCGTCAGATCTTTCGATACACCCCGGCCGTACTCATACGACATAGCAAGATTATATTGAGCGACCGGAAGATCCTGATCGGCCGCCTTCCGATACCAAGACACCGCCTTCACTTTGTCTTTGGGAACCAATTTGCCCTTTTCATAGAGCAAGCCAAGTCTGTTTTGCGCATGGGCATCATCCTGATCAGCAGCGGCACGATACCACTTGACCGCCTCGTCCTCATTCTTCGCAATGCCTTTCCCAACAAACAGACAGTTGGCCAAGGAATTCTGCGCCCACGGATTACCCTGCACAGCGGCTTTTTGGTACCATCTAACAGCTTCCTTGTCGTCTTCCGTCACCCCAAAGCCATCTCGATAACAAATTCCAAGGGACCATTGCGCCTCAGCCAAACCTTGATCAGCAGCAGCGCGATACCACTTGACCGCCTCGGCCTCATTTTTCTCAATGCCTGTCCCATCATAGAGACACTCGGCCAAGGAATTCTGCGCCTCTGGATAGCCCTGCGCAGCGGCCTTTTGGTACCAACTGACGGCTTCCTTGGCGTCTTCCGGCACCCCGTAACCATTGTCAAAACAAACCCCAAGATTGCGTTGCGCCTCGGCAAAACCTTGATCAGCAGCGGCGCGATACCACTTGACCGCCTCAGCCTCATTCTTCTCAATGCCTATCCCATCATACAAACAATTGGCCAATGAATCTTGCCCTGCAGCATGACCCTGTGCAGCGGCCTTTTGGTACCATCCGACGGCTTCCTTGGCGTCTTCCGTCACACCGGCGCCATATTGATAACACGCACCCACAAACCATTGACCTTCGGGGATTCCCTTTTCCGCTGCTTTTTTCCACAATTGGAATCGCAGGTCATACTCTTTCTGAAGGAGGTTCCTAGCCTTTTCCCGGTCAAACCACATCATTTGCAGGCATTTTCCGCGGATGTCGTCTGCAATTTTGCGAAGTTCTTGCTCGGACAGCTCTGGGGCGTCGTTTAACATAAAACATCTCCTCAATAGCCCGCGTTCCTATGCATCAGTGTTCTCCCGCAAGTTTTCGATCTGGCAGCCAAGCCCCTTGCTCTTCCGCCACAATTCATCGTAGAAGGCCTCGAAAGACTTGTTGCGGAGCCATTGTCGGAGCGGTGCGTCTTTCACGAGGGCCGCGATTTCCGGTTCCTTCCTGTCGGTGGACTTGATCTGCAAGGCCGATTCGAATGCGCCTTTGGGATCATCCACGGTGAAGTCGGCCTGGTGTCGGTCTGTGCGCGCTGCGAGCCAAGTCGGATCGGCACACAGCCAGCACTCGACGTTCCGGCCACAAACGACAAACACGGCGAGATGCTCATGTTCTGGCCGGCATCTGGATTGATCGGCCTTAAGAACACCGCGCCAGTCTTCGTCGTTCGCGTCCCGCATGAAGACGGCAAAGTCAACGCCCTTGAAGGCGAGTTCGCGGCATGTGCCGGGAATTTCCCGCCTCTGACTCTGGCCTGACTTTCCCCGGAAGTGGCCTTCAACGAGTTCCGTTCCCGGGCACCAGCGGTCCCTAAGGCCGGTCAAAAGCGCCCTATCGGTGCTGCCCTCAACCGAATAGCCGATTTTCATGCGAGCATCTCCCGGAAGTGCATTTCGCCGAGCGGCATTTCGTCAAGCAAATGTTTGAGCTTCTCGATGTCGGGTTTCACCAGGACGGACGATGATGGCCCCGGTTTTATGACGTGGATGCCGGCCAAGTTGTTGTCGAACAGGTCAATGAAGTAGGGACTGTGGGAGGTGAAGATGAACTGTCCGGTCTTGCCATTCGTGTCGACTCGCTCGATCAAGGATTTCATATGGCCGACATAAAGACCGTTCTCCGGTTCCTCGATAATGATCAGCGGGGCGCTGCCCGTGCCGTTAACGCTCTGTTCGGCCATGAGGATAACATAGGCCATCGCTATGAAGCGCAAGGTGCCGTCGGAGATGCCGCGGGCGCTCTGGCGGTGTTCCGCCTTGTCTTCGACGAAGAGGTGGACATGCTCGGGATCGGGCGCAGAAAAGCTGAAGAGATCGAGTCGCGGTTCCAAGACCCTGGCGATTTCAATGAGTCGTTTCTCGATCCGCGGCTTCTCGTTGTGCAAGGCAAACAACGCGCGACTCAAATTGGCGCCATTGGACAACAGGCAGGCGGCATCTCGAGCCACATCAGGCAACCGCAGAACATCGGGAGAGAAATTGTAGTATGCCCATGAACGCAAATATCGCCGAAAGAGGATGGCCCTGGGGTTATTCTCCAACTCGTACAATTGGGACAACATGGTCGCTTCCGTGCCGACCTTGGCTTGGACGCACATCGGTGATTTCGGGCGGTTCTGCGCGTACCCCTCCTCGTGCAGCATTTTCGTTTGACCGTCTTGATTCTGAAGGAGCGGGGTCTCCTTGAAGCGGCCGCCGCTGACCTTCAGGACCTCCTCCACAACCGCCAGGGATTGCGAATCACCCACATCGCCTTTTCTGGCGCGAAGTTTCAGCCGGTAGGAGAACCGGAGGGGTTGTTCCTCATGAGTCAGCGTGCAATCGGTCTCCAATTCAATGTCGTGGTTGCTGGGAACGTTGAAGTTAGTCAGATTCCACCGTTCGCCGACTGTCATCAGCATCGCCACATCCAATGTGTGTTCACTGGTGAGGGCGAGGAAACGCAGAGCCGAAGAGAGATTTGTCTTTCCGGCGTTGTTAGGCCCGATGAGCAGATTGATGCCGGCCGGGATGAACTCCGTATTGAGCAGACTCCTAAAGTTATCGACTCTGAATCGTGTAAGCATGATCGTCTTCCTTTCTGATGCTACATAACGCGCCTCACGCCCCGTCGGCCCGCTGCTTCACGGCCGCTTTCACGAAGTCGCGGAAGAGCGGATGGGCTTTGAGGGGGGTGGACTGGAATTCCGGATGGAACTGGCAGCCAACGAACCAGGGATGATCCTTGAGCTCGACGATTTCCACGAGCGGCTTGCCCTCGCATTCGCCAGCCAGGACCAGGCCCTTGCCCGTGAGCGCGTCGCGATACCGGTTGTTGAATTCGAAACGGTGGCGGTGGCGCTCGTTCACCTTGAGGGCGCCGTACGACGCCGCGGCGCGCGTGTCGGGCTTCAGTAGACAGGTGTAGGAACCCAGCCGCATGGTGCCGCCTTTCTGCGTGACCGTCTTCTGCTCCTCCATGAGATCAATCACAGGGGCGGCCGTGCCGGAGTCGAACTCCGTGCTGTTGGCGCCATCAAGCCCGCACACGTTGCGGGCGAACTCGATCACGGCGCACTGCATGCCCAGGCAGATGCCGAAAAACGGGATGCGCTTTTCGCGGGCGAAACGGACGGCTTCCAGCTTGCCGGCGATGCCCCGCTCGCCGAA
The DNA here is from genome assembly GCA_016199105.1 of Lentisphaerota bacterium. Classification (GTDB taxonomy): domain Bacteria; phylum Verrucomicrobiota; class Kiritimatiellia; order JAAZAB01; family JAAZAB01; genus JACQHI01. The sequence continues at coordinate 5,593 of JACQHI010000003.1, forward strand.
GCCGCCGGGAATCAGGATGCCCTGGACGCCCTCCAGGAGCTGCCCGCCTTTTTCCTCGATATCCCCCGCCTCGACCATGCGGATGTTCAGCTTGACGTCGCTGGCGATCGCCCCGTGATGGAGCGCCTCGTAGATGCTCTTATAGGCGTCACGCAGGCTGATGTATTTGCCGACCACGGCGATATCCACCTCGCCGGCTTTCGGGGAAATGGCGGTTCCCACCATCCGTTTCCAGTCGTCGAGTTCCAGGGCGTTCACGTGGAGGTTCAGCATTTCCAGGATGTAAATATCCACGTCCTGGCGCGCCAGGTCCAGCGGCACCTCGTAAATCGAGTGGGCCACGTCCACCTCCTCGATCACCAATTCCTTCTCCACATTGCAAAAAAGCGCCAGCTTCTCCTTGTGCTCGCGCGCCATGTGCTTCTCCGAGCGGCAGATGAGGATGTCGGGAATGATGCCGATCGTGCGCAGGATGCCCACGGATTGCTGGGAGGGCTTGGTCTTGATTTCGCCCGCCGCCTTGATGTACGGCACCAGGGTCAGATGGATGAACAGCCCGTTTTGGCGCCCGATCCCCTGGCGGTACTGGCGGATGGCCTCGAGATACGGCAGGGACTCGATGTCGCCCGCCGTGCCGCCGATTTCGGTGATGACGATGTCCACGTCGTCGCCGTCGAGCGACCGGATGGCCGCCTGGATTTCGTCGGTGATGTGGGGGATCACCTGGACCGTCTTGCCGAGGTAGCCGCCCTCGCGTTCGCGGGCGATGACGGCGCTGTAGATGCGGCCGGTGGTGTAATTGCTGTTCCGGTTGCAGGTGACGCCCGCGATGCGCTCATAATGGCCGAGGTCGAGATCGGTCTCGGCGCCATCCTCCGTCACATAGACCTCGCCGTGCTGGAAGGGCGACATGGTGCCGGGATCCACATTGAGATACGGGTCCAGCTTCTGCAGGCGCACCCGGTACCCGCGGCGTTTCAACAGGAGGGCGATCGAGGCCGAGGTGAGCCCCTTGCCCAGCGAAGAGACGACGCCCCCGGTGATGAAAACATGTTTGGTGCAGGCTTTTTTTGCCACGGGAGTTCCTATCGTCCGATCCGCCGACAACCGGCCCAAAAAATCCGCGCCATCTTATCAGCAGGTCCCGGCTTTTCAACAGGAATTATGCGGGCGCCCTTGGGGAGGTTTAGCGTTCACGGTTCAACGGCCTGCCCGAGCGTCGGCCAGGGTTCACAGTTACAGGGTTGCAGCGGGTGAACAGCCGCGCGTCGTAGCCGCGCGGCTACTTCCAGAGTAGTTGCCGGGCTACGACCGGCAGCATCCGCAGGACAGCAGGCTTTCTTGGGCCTTTTTTCAGAGGTCACACAGAGTGTGCCCCTCCCAATAGATGATGAAATTGCGGTCAGACCGACGCCAGCCGCGCTGCAATATCTGACGCCGATGGCCGGCCGGCCAGAACACCGGAAAAATCCAGGCCGGTCTCGATGGCTTTTTTCGCCTGCGGGCCGACGGATGCGTCCCCCAACAAAACGGCGCCCAGCATCCGACCGTCGCGAAAAACGAACCGGCTGTAACGCCCGCCGGACTCCTGTTCGATCACGGTCGAGGCGGCATCCTCGGGCTCGAATTTGCCGATGCTCACGAGATCCAGGCCGAGCACCTTCAGCGTATTGGAACGGGGCAGGCCGCCGAATACGGTCCGCCGGCCGGCGGCATTGAGTCCGGCAATGGCGCCCTCGAATTGCGAGGCGCTCCAGATGCCATAGACGATGCCGTGATGTTCGGCGACGTCGCCGGCGGCATAAATGTCCGGCAGGGAAGTCGCGAGGAGGTTGTTCACCACAATCCCAGCGTTGACTTCCAGTCCGGCCTGGCGGGCCAAGTGGGTGTTGGAGCGGATGCCCGTGGTCACGATGACCAGGCCGGCCGGGAGTTCGACGCCATCCTCCAGACGCACGGCCCGGACACTCCCCTCACCCAGGAGTTCGCCGGTCGTGGCATGGAGGCGAAGCTTGATGCCAAGCTTGCCGATCGCCTCCGCCAGGAGCTCGCCGGCCCGGCGGTTGAGCTGGCGGGGCATCAGCCAGCCATGTCCCTCCAGGAGGGTTACGTCGGCGCCCCGGAGCGCCAGGCCTCCGGCCGTCTCCAGTCCGAGAATGCCGCCGCCGATACACACGCATGGCCGCCCGGCCGCGGCGGCGTCGAGAATGAAGTCCGCATCGGCCGTGGTTCTCAAGGCGGTTACGCCCTTGAGTTGAGCCCCGGGAAAAGGCGGGATGAAGGGATGCGCCCCCAGGGCCAGTACCAACTGGTGATAGCTCAAACGTTCTCCGCCTTTCAACGTCAGCGAGTGGCCGGCGGGGTCCAGGGCGGTCACATCGGCGGCCAGGCGCAAGACGATCCCGTTCTCCCGATACCAGGTCTCGGGATGAATGGGGAGCACGTCCTTTCGAATCTCGCCCGCCACGTAGCGGGTCAGGTTCAGGCGATAATAGGGCAACACCTCTTCGCGGGACAGCAGCACGATCCGCGCATGCGGCGCGGCCTGCCGGACGGATTCGACGGCCGAGACTCCGGCGATCCCGGCCCCGACCACCACGACCGTCATGTCCCGTCCGCTGACTGGCGTCGCTTCGCGCGCTTCCTGCAGGGCCTGGAAACGGTCCCGCACGGCCCCGCAAACGGGGCAGTCATCCGGCGGCTGAGGCCCGTCGTGAACAAAGTTGCAATTGAGGCATTGCCAGCGATGGGCCGGGAATGCGGGGGCCGGCTGAGGCATCCACGGTTCGAACGCGGTCGAGGGAGAGCCGCAGACGGGGCAGACGTCCGGGGGCGCATCGCCGTGGTGGACATAGCCGCATACCGTACAGCGCCAGGCTTTTTTGGGGGTTGCCACGGGAGGCCTTTCCCGCAATTGCGGTAACGTAGCACAGCAATGAGTAGAGCCGGTTTTATACCGGCTACGGTCGTTCCGCCAGCCGTCCTATTTGATCTCGGCGAATTGCGCTTTGGGGGCTCCGCAAACGGAGCACTTATCCGGAGCGGCGCCGGGGACGGTGTTCCCGCACACGCCACAAACGAAGATCGTCTGGGCCGGCAGATCCTTCCCCGACTTGAGCGCGGCCTTGGCCTCGTTGTAGAGGCCGTAGTGGATCTTTTCGACGGCCAGTGCGTTCTTGAAACTCATGATGGCGGCCTTGTTGCCTTCCTTTTCCGCCTCGGCCAGGAAACCGGGGTACATGGACTGGAATTCGTGCCCCTCGCCGGCGATGGCGGCGTCCAGGTTTGTAGCCGTATCGCCAATGCCGCCCATGACCCGGAAATGGGCGTGGGCATGAACGGTTTCCGCCTCGGCGGCGGCGCGAAAGAGCCGGGCAATCTGCGCATGGCCCTCGGCTTGCGCCTTTTTGGCGAAGGCAAGATACTTCCGATTTGCCTGACTCTCGCCCGCGAACGCGTCCTTCAGATTATCCATTGTTGCCATGACATGCTCCTGTGTTGAATAATTTACCGAATGCCGTAACGTTGCCGCTAAAGGCCCCGATTGTCAAGCCTGTAAGGCAGCCTGCTAAAGCAATAGCAAACGCCTTGATCTATCGCTGAAATTGATGTATGTTCGATCATGGAATTCAGAAAGGAATTCACATGTTAGTGGTTGAAGCGACAGTGGTTGACGCCACCCATCTTGAACTCTCGAAGCCCATTGGCACACGTCGTGGCCAAACGGTCTTTGTTTCCGTTTCAGAATCTGGAGAAAGGGATATGGAACGGCAGAGTTGGCTTTCCGCCTCCTCCGGAAAATTGATATCGGCCTATGGCGATTCGGAGCCTGTCTACACAACGGCCATGGTGAAAGAACACAATTCGGATTACAACGCATGAAAGAAGCCGACATCATTCTCACTCCGCTTCCTCAAGCCAATGGCGTGCTCAAAAATCGTCCCGCTCTATTGCTGCGCGAGTTTCCCGCGTTCGGCGACTTCTTGACCTGCGGAATAAGCGCGCAAACGCACCAAGCTGTCCCTGGATTCGACGAGATCATCTCTTGCAATGACCAAGATTTTCAAGCATCAGGACTCTTGGCCGCTTCGGTGATCCGTCTGGGGTTTCTTGCTGTGCTTCCGCGTCAAAGAATCCTCGGCGCCATCGGCACAATTGAACCGACACGCCACGCACGGTTGTTGAGAACGCTAAGTCGTTACCTGGTGAGCAATCTGGGCAAGACGTCGAGCGCCGCCATGACTGACAACGAGTGAACCCCTATCCAAAATCGCCCGTGCTCAGCGAACGGATTCGGGTGCCCATGCGGGACGGCGTGCGGCTCTCCGTGCACGTGCATCGCCCCGCCGGCGCCGGCCGGGTGCCGGCCATTCTCTCCTACACGCCGTATCGCAAGGGACCGCTGGTCCCGGGCGGCTGTCATCCCATCGTCCGGCACGGCTATGCCACCGTCGCATTCGACATTCGCGGCTGCGGGGAATCGGAGGGGTGGAACGACAGCATTTATAGCGACGCGGAACGGCAGGACGGCTACGACATGGTGGAATGGACCGCCGCCCAGCCCTGGTGCGACGGCGCCGTGGGCATGTGGGGCATCTCGTTCAGCGCGGCCGCCTCGCTCCAGGTGGCCATGGCGGCGCCCCCCCACCTGAAGGCTGTCATCGTCTATTCGGGGACGGACGATCAATACACGGAATGGACGAACCCGGGCGGCTCGCCGCGGCCCTACATGTATATGGGCTATTCGCCCTTAATGACGGCGAACAATTTCTCGCCCCCTAATCCCGCCGAGATCGGCCCCGCATGGAAAAAAATATGGGCTGAACGCCTGAAAAAAAACTCGCCGTGGGGCCTGGCCTTCATGAACAACATCCTGGACGGTCCTTTCTGGCGGGTGCGATCCCTCCGCGGAAAGTATGACCGCGTCCGATGCCCCGTGTTCGTCGTCTGCGGGTGGGCCGACTGGTATTGCACCCCCCTCCTGCGCACCTTTGCCCACCTGACGGTTCCCAAACGCGCCCTCATCGGGCCCTGGTCGCATCAATGGCCGGATGCGGCGCTGCCGGGGCCGCGCATGGATTGGCCGAAGGAAGCCCTGAAGTGGTTCGACCACTGGCTCAAGGGCAAGGATACCGGTGTCGCCAACGAGCCGCCCGTGACTATTTTTATCCGGGAATTCACTTCGCCCTCCAGCCTGATTCTGGAAGACAAAGGCCGATTTCGCCGCGAGTCCGACTGGCCCGTTCCGCGCGTGAAAACCGTGCCCCATTATCTGCTGGCCAAGGGCCGTTTGGGCCGGACACACCCGACAGGACCACCCGGCCATGACCGGCTGGAGTTCGATCCCCGGGTGGGAACGACGACGGGCATCCACGGTGGCGGCCCCTTCAACGACAACTGGGCGATGCCGCTCGATCAGCGCCCGGACGAAGCACTCTCTCTCGTCTATTCCACCGCCCCCCTGCCCCGACCCGTGGAAGCGATTGGCCAACCCCGGATGATCCTTCATTTCACGGCCACCGCGCCGGTCGTCTATTTCATGGTGAAATTGTGCGACGTCTCGCCCGATGGGACCTCCGCGCTGGTCACCAAGGGCGGGCTGAATGTCAGCCATCGGAACTCGCATGTGAAACCCACACCCATCGAACCGGGCAAACCATACGAGGTCACTATCGACCTGCTTGCCTGCGCCTATCGTTTCGCGAAAGGGCATCGCATACGCGTTTCCATCGCCGGCGCCGATTTCATGAACGCCTGGCCAACGCCGCTCCCTTGCGTCAGCTCCATTTTCCGGACGTCGCGCCGGCCCTCCCGTCTCCTCTTGCCCGTGGCGCCGCTGTCGAATCATCCGCTTCCGGCGCCGGACCTGGGCCGGTCCGCCCAACAGGAAATCCGGCGCGAATCCCTGGAGGCGCCGGAATTTTCCATTTCCCGGGACATCATCCGGAATACCGTCACGCTGCGCTATGCCGTCGCCTACGATCCGACCCTCTCCAACGAAGCGACCATGACGGTCTCCGCGGACAATCCGGCCCGCGCCGTGATCGATGCCCGGGCGCAACGGCATTGCGATTTCCCGGGAGAGGACATTTGGGTCAAGGCGCATTGCTTCACGGAAAGCGACGCGCGGGCCTTCCATCATTCGGTGGAACTGGAGATCACCCGCAACGGCCGGAAGCATTTTGAAAAAAAATGGAAGACATCTCAGCCGCGCACGCACGCGTAGTGACCATGAAAATCGTCTGCGCCACCAACATACCGTTTGCCCGTGAAGCCTTCGGAACGATGGGCGACGTGACCGTCCTGCCGGGCCGCGAGATCACGGCCGAAACCGTCCGCGACGCGGACATCCTCGTGCTCCGATCCACCACGCGGGTGAACGCGGCGCTGCTCGACGGAAGCCGGGTTCGCTTTGTAGGCACCGCCACCATCGGCACGGATCACCTGGACATCGGCTTTCTGGAACGGCGCGGGATCCGCTGGTGCGCGTCGCCCGGCTGCAACGCGAACAGCGTTTCGGAATACCTGGTTTCGGCCCTCCTCTGTCTCGGACAACGGCACGGGTTCGCGCTGGAAGGCAAAACCCTCGGCATCATCGGCGTGGGCAACGTGGGAAGCCGCGTGGCGGAAAAAGCCGGGGCGCTCGGCCTCCGCGTCCTTCTCAACGATCCGCCGAAATTCGAGCTCACAGGGGATTCCCGCTTTCTCCCCCTGGACACCCTGTTGAAGCAATCGGATATTCTGACCCTGCACGTCCCGTTGACGAAAACCGGACCTCACCCCACTTTCCACCTGGCGGATGACGCTTTTTTCGCGGCGCTGAAACCCGGCTGTCTCTTCATCAACGCCGCGCGGGGCGCCGTGCTGAGTTCCGACGCCCTGCTGAAAGCCATGGACCGGCGAACCGTCCGGCACGCGGTGCTCGACACCTGGGAAGGCGAGCCGGATATCCGGTGGGATCTGCTGAAAAGAACGGACCTCGCCACGCCCCATATTGCCGGCTACTCGTTCGACGGCATGGTCATCGGCACCATGATGCTTTATCACGAGCTCTGCCGCTTTCTCCAGATCGAGCCGGCCTGGACGCCGGAGGCGCTTTTGCCCCCCCCCGTCGTGCCCACCCTCTTGATCGACGCCGCCGGGCAGTCCGACGAGACCGTCCTCGGGTCTGTCGTGCGCCGGGTCTATGATGTGGAATGCGACGATCGCCGCTTGCGGGCCGGAGAGAACCGGCCGGAGACCGGGCGGGGGAAGCATTTCGACCACCTTCGCCGGACGTATCCCGTGCGCCGCGAATTTGCCTTCACGCGGGTGGAAACCCGGAACGGCCGCGAGTCCCTCGACCGGAAACTCGGCGGCCTGGGCTTTGGGCAGGGTTCAGCGGTTCCGCCGTCGCCTGGAGGCTATGGCGGACAAGTCACGGTTGAACCCTCAAACCTTTAATATCTGCTTTACACCGCCCGATGGGTGCGCTACCATTTTGCCGATTGAAATGATCAACCCACAACTCCAGACTGCCCTGCGGGAAATGTCCGGCGAAAACTGGCACATTCACACCGTCTTTTCGCCCTGCGCGGATGCGGAGATGGTGGCCCGCGATATCGTCATGACGGCCGACCGGCTGGGCCTGCGCACCATCGTGCTCGTGGATCATCATCACCCGGGCAAAAACGACGCGCTGACGCCCATCCTTTTTCTGAAAGCCTCGCTCTCGAAAATCGCGCATACCGTGAACGTCATCCTCGGGGCGGAGCTGTCGGCCTACGGCCGCAACCGGTACGGCGAGGATATCAAGACGAACCGCGCCATCGAGTATCGCCTCTATGCCTGCAATCACTATCATCTTCGCGAATGGGAAAAACCGAGAAAACAGACCCCCGCGGCCTACGCGGAACATTCGCTGGACATTCTCCGGGAACTCATTCCCAGCGGACGGGCCGCCTGCATCGCGCATCCCCTGCTGGGCAGTTATCTGACCGGCATGCTGGAGAATCCCCGCCAGGTCACTCAGGCCATATCGGACAAAAATCTTGAAGATATGTTTGCCCTGTCGAAAACGCATCGCGTGGCCTGGGAAATCAGCACCCGCCACCTGATGACCGATCCGGCCTTTGCCTGGCGTTTCCTTCACATCGGCTTCGAAGCCGGCGTGGATTTCCGGCTCGGAACGGATGCCCACCGGCTGCGCGACATCGACCCCAAACCCCAGGTGGCGGACCTGATCACCGCCTTGCAGGCCAGGGGAATGGAAATCAAAAGCCAGCGTTGTTCTTGCGCGGCGCCCCCGACAAGAATCCCCTTATTCGACCCGCCCCGGCAGGAGAGCGCGCCGAAAGCCGCGACTCTCGCCCCCCCATGAGTACCGCTCCGCTGCTCATTCACGGCCTGACCCGCGAACGGCTTGAACTCGAATGCCGGCGTTTGGGCCAGCCTGCCTTCCGGGTCCAACAGCTCTGGCATTGGCTGTATGTGGGCAAGGCCTCGACATGGGGCGCGATGCGCAACCTGCCGGCCGCTTTCCGGACTCAGTTGACCGGGCGCTTTTCGCTGGACGCCGTCACCACCCGGGAAACACGGGAAGATTCCCAGGACCGCGGCACGATCAAGCTCCTCCTGGCCCTGCGGGACCGGCACTGCGTGGAAGCCGTCATCATTCCCGCCGCCCACCGCCGGACGGTATGCATATCCAGCCAGGTCGGCTGCAAATTCAACTGCGCCTTCTGCGCGAGCGGCAAGTCGGGCTTCACCCGCGACCTCGAAGCCGGGGAAATGGTGGGCCAGGCGCTTGCCGCGGCCGCCCGGCTGAAAGCGAATCCCACCCATGTGGTCTTCATGGGCATCGGGGAACCGCTCGACAACGTCGAGGCCGTCCTGGCGGCTGTCCGGATCCTCAACGATCCCGAGGGGTTGAAGATCGGGGCGCGCCGCATCACCATCAGCACCTGCGGCATCATTCCCGGAATCCGGCGGCTGGCCGCCGAGGGGCTCCAGGTCGAACTGTCCGTTTCGCTCCACGCGCCGAACGATGTGCTGCGTTCCACCCTCATGCCGGTGAGTCGGCGGTATGCGCTCGAACCCCTGCTGGAAGCCTGCCGGGACTATGTGGAGCACACCGGCCGGATCATCACCTTCGAATACACGCCGATCCGCGGCGTGAACGATTCGCGCGCCCAGGCCGAACAGTTGGCGGACTTGCTGAAAGACCTGCCCTGCCGCGTGAACCTGATCCCGCTGAGTCCCCTGCCGGAATACGAGCACCAGCCCTCGCCGCCCGAAACGGCCCGGCTTTTCATGCGCAGCCTCGAACACCGGCACATCAACGCCACCTTGCGCGCCTCGAAAGGCGCGGGCGTCAACGCCGCCTGCGGCCAGCTCCGCCGGTCCCGCCTGGACGACCCTGAACGCCGGCCGGCCGGCGC
>JACQHI010000180.1 GCA_016199105.1 Lentisphaerota bacterium
GATCCGGACCGTGTTCCAGGAACTGGAGAAGGAAGGCGTCCAGACCGAGCGGATCTCCCTGGCCGGCACCCACCTGCACGGCTGCACGGCCTGCTTCCAATGTTTCAAAAACAAGAACAAGCGCTGCGTGATCGAAAACGACCTGCTCAACGAGTGCATTGACAAGATGAGCGGGGCGGACGGCATCCTTCTGGGCTCCCCGACGTACTTCACGGATGTCACCGCGGAGATGAAGGCGCTGATCGACCGCGCCGGCATGACGTCGAAGGCGAATGGCGACCTTTTCAAACGCAAGGTGTGCGCGGCGGTCGTGGCGGTCCGCCGCGGCGGCGCCATTCACACGTTCGACTCGCTGAACCATTTTTTCCTGATCGGCCAGATGATCGTCGTCGGCGGCACCTATTGGAACATCGGCGTGGGCCGCGAAAAAGGCGAGGTGGAAAAGGATGCCGAGGGCATGGCCACCATGCAGACGCTCGGACAAAACATGGCCTGGCTCCTGAAACAACTCGGCGACTAACACTCTTCAGCCTGCTTCATTCATCCTTCATCATTCAACATTCTTCATTGCCTCTTCAAGGAGACCCGCCATGCCAAAACGCGATTCGAGACCGAACATCCTGCTCGTCATGACCGATCAGCAGCGCGGCGACTGCCTCTCGCTGGCCGGACACCCGGTCCTGCTCACGCCCATGATGGACAGCATCGGCGGACAGGGCGTCCACTTCCGGAGCGCCTACTCGACCTGCCCGAGCTGCATTGCCGCGCGGCGCTCGCTGATGACCGGGCAGACCGCGCCGACGCACGGCATGGTAGGCTATATGGATGGCCAGGAGTGGAACGAGCCGCCGACCCTGCCCGGCGTGCTGCGCTCGGCCGGCTACCACACCGCGCTGGTCGGACGCGATATGCACCTGTACCCGGCGCGCAAACGTTACGGGTTCGACGAAATGGTCATCAGCTCGGATTACCAGCGCTACCTGTCGGACAACCAGACCGGCGACCGGCTGGCGGGATTCGACCACGGCATCTCAGGCAACGGCTGGACCGCGCGGCCCTGGCACCTCGACGAAAAGCTGCATCACACGACTTGGGCCGTCACGGAGTCTCTGCGCTTCCTCGAACGCCGCGATCCCACCGCGCCGTTCTTTCTGGTGACGTCCTTCGTCGCGCCCCATCCCCCTCTCGTGCCGCCCGCGTTCTATATGGATCGGTATCTGCGGCAGGATCTGCCTCCGCCGGTGATCGGCGACTGGGCCGTGCCCCCGCCCCGCCGCGGCCTGCCCGTGGAGTCCGACCTCGTCCATCTCGAAGGCGAGGCCCTGCGCTCGGCGCGCGCCGGCTACTACGGGCTCATCAACCACATTGACGATCAACTGTACCGTCTCCTGGGCGGACGCCGGGCGCTGACGGGCGGCGATCTCCATAACACCGTCGTGATTTTTACGAGCGACCATGGGGAAATGCTGGGCGACCATCACCTCTTTCGCAAGTGCTACCCCTACGAGGGCTCGGCGCACATCCCCTTCCTTATTCGTGGACCGGGCGTGGCCCCCGGCCGCGTCTGCGATGTGCCGGTCTGTCTGGAGGACGTCATGCCGACCGTGCTGGAGCTGGCCGGCTGCCCCATTCCCTCGACGGTCGAGGGCCGCAGTCTGGCGCCGATCCTTCGGGGAACAACCGACCGGCTGGACCGCGAAGTCCTGCACGGCGAACATGCGACGTGTTACAGCGCCGCCCAGGCGAACCACTTCCTCACGGACGGCCGGACGAAGTACATCTGGTTTTCCCACGACGGGCGCGAGCAGTTCTTCGATCTCGTGGCCGACCCCGGCGAAACCCGGAACCTCGCCGTCCGGCCCGAGCACCGCGAGACCGTCTCGCTCTGGCGCCGTCGGCTCATCGAACGCCTCGCGAAACGGCCCGAGGGCTTCACCGACGGCGAACGCCTGATCCCGGGCCGCCCCCACAAAGCCGTGCTCCCCCACGCGGGCGGGCCGACAGACTGAAGTAAATCCGCGGGCTCATCGAATAGGCTCGGTGCCATTCTTTATCCGGTTCTTGAGTTGCTTCAGGTACTCTTCGGCCTTGTCTTTGGAATCCGGCGAATCGCATTTGAGATAAGCGGTCATGACTTCTATCGCTTCCGCCATTCGCCCCTGCTCTTCGTACATCTTGGCAAGGCGATCACTCGACTCGGACGATATTCGACACAACCTGATTGCCTGCCGGAATGCTGCCTCCGCTTCCTCGTACATCTTACGGTAGACATAGAGCCCGGCAATTTCGGAACGCATCTTGGAAAATGCCTTCCTCGCCTCAACGTTGCCGGTGAAGCCCGGGCGTTTTTCCAACAATCCAATATATCGGTTCCAGAACTTGCGATCTCGGGCAACGGTATCCTCCGAAAATTTGTCTGAGGGTTGCCGGTTGAGCTTCATGATGAGACCGTGCGGCTCGAGATAAGGATACATCCAATTAAGCACGTAGCTCTCTTCCACGAAAAACTCGTGAGAATCCTTATTGTGCTCGAAGATCATCTGGCAGAGAATGCCATTAATCGCCATCACACCCGACACCCCGGAGACGGTGACTCTTCCATCGTTTTCAACCTTGATCTCCGCGCTGGTCGGCCGTGTTCCGGAACGCACTTCATCGAAGTAACGTTTGAACGCCATATTTGATTCTTTCTGATCGGGGATCCACAAGTCCTTGCCATAGACAGCACGAAGGTAGGACAGATACCTGTTATCCGCGAAGGCATTCTGCGTCATGCAAAAGACCGGTGGAGGCTCCTGCAACGCGTTCACGGTCGTGATGACGAAGCGTCCGTGATCGGTCCCCCCGAAATAGATGCTGCCCTTGGGCATGGATGACATGATCGGGTCATACAACAGCTTCAACAGGGCCGAGTCCTTCTTCCACCCGACCCAGACATCACAGATCCCGAGTGTTTCAAGTATTGGCGACCACAGTTCGTTCTGGACATCGTGGATAACACCGTCGCGCCGCTCGTCAGTGCGAAGGAAGGCCTTGAACTTGTTCGAAACAGAAACCCAATCGCCTTCCTCCGCGGCCTTGAAAAAGGCTTTCATGGCCGGTGGTGCTGGAATGTTCAAGTCCTGCGC
>JACQHI010000179.1 GCA_016199105.1 Lentisphaerota bacterium
ATGACGCTCCAGGCGGTCGAGGAGGGACTAGGTACCTGCTGGATCGGCTCTTTCTACGAGGACCAGGTCAAGGCCCTACTCGGCATCCCGGACAAGGTGCGCGTGGTGGAACTGATGACCCTCGGCTATCCCAAGGACCCGCCGAAGCCCAAACAACGCCTGCCCCTCGCCCGCATCGTCTGCCAGGATCGCTGGGCGTTCAAGGAATAAATCGTTTACGCGCCTTCATCCGTGAAGCATACTTCCCTGATGACGCGTTTTCCCGCAACCATCTCCATGCTTTGGGTGATCGTGATGATCGCAGCTTCCTCTCAACCGTGCTTCTCCGGAACGCCCGGCCTCCGGAGCAATGCCCTCCTGGACCGTAAATCGAATACGGCGCGCCTGCTTTATCCCATCGCCGACACGAATTCGAAACAGTCTGCCGTCAGCTACATCCAGGAAGGCGATCTGCTCAAGGCGGTTTATCCCAACGGGGAAACGGCATGGACAAACCGGATCGCGGGAACCGGTCTTTTCGGCGGCTTCGATTTCGACCAGGACGGCTGGCCGGACCTCGGGTTTGTCCTCCGCAAGCCGACAGGCCGCATCGAGAATAAACATCCGATCCACACCACTCAACTTTTCCTGATCCATGGGAAAACCGGCGAAGCGCTGGAGGCCACCGAGCCCCTCGAAGACAAGTGGTGGCCGGCCTTCGGGTATCCGACGGAGCAATGGAACCAATCCGGCCTTCTGTTCGGCGCCCACATCCCCGTTGTCTCGCTGGCGCCCTTTTACGCGACCCAGGGCTTTTTTTGCCGATACGCCGGCGGACAATTCCAGAAGGACCGCTATGAATATCCCTCGACCCCGGCCTATGACAAGGCCTATCGCAATGCCAAAACCAACGCCTATGAGACAGCCTATCGCAACGCCAAAACGAATGCTTATTCCCAGCCGTGGTGCTACGTGGAGAACTCCCATGTCAACAACGGCCTGTTCGTCCGGGTGAACGGCCAGGACCGCCTGCTGTTCTTCACGTCAGCCCGGGTGGTCCAATATGCCGTGACGGCCTTCGGCCCGGAGCAACTGGTCTGCGATCACCCCTTCCTCAACGGCAACCGTGAGGCGCTTGCCGGCCGCCAATACGGTCTCGTTTCGGTGGATCCCGCCGCGGGCCAGGTTGTGACGATCATGGCCGGCACCCATGCTTTTTCCGTTTACAGCGACCTGAAGGCGGGCAAGCTCGCGTACGACGCCTGGGGCGCCATCGAACGCCATGTCACCCGCTACGACGCCGCAACCGACACCCTGGACCACCGTTTCTATTCGTATGCCCACGACAACAAGGACGGCGACAAGTACCGGAATCGCGTCGTCTATCCGAACACCGTCTATATCCCCGGAAAATCGGGACAGGCTTCCCGGCTCGCCTACAACGTTTACCAGGACGGACAATGGCAGCTCCATATTTCCAAGCCCGGGTCCACCGCCGACGAAATCGTCCGGCCCGGCGTTTTCCTGTGGGACATCGTTTCACGCGACGGTCAGCCGCACCTGGTCGCCTCCCCCACCCGTCCGCCGGATGCCGACAACGGCTATTTTCCCCGCTGGCAGACCGATCTCTACATCTGGGACGACACCCGCCGGAACTTGACGCCGTTGGATTCCATGGAGAACGTCATTCCCCACCTGCTCCCGGCCTTCCGTGAGGGTGGGAAATCCACGACGTACGGCTCCTTGTTCCCAGTGCTCCGGGTCGAGGAGGATGGCGAAGAGAGGCTCCTCCTGGAGCAGCAAGACGGCCAACTCGTGCTGGAAGGGGAATAGGTTATAAAGAGCAGTTGAACTGCTCTTTATAGGTTCACCGGCCGATCTTGCCTCTCTCCGTTTTTCGCTCCGCCTTCTTCAGCATTTCCGCCGCGTGATCCGCCGTGACGCTGGTCAGGTTCTTGCCGCCCAGCATCCGCGCGATTTCCTCCACGCGCCCGTCCTTGTCCAGCGCCGCCAGCCGGGTGAAAGTGCGTCCGCCCTTCACCTCTTTGGCGACCGCCAGATGCCGCCGGCCATGCACGGCCACCTGCGGAAGATGCGTGATGCAAATCACCTGATGCCCGTCGGCGATTTCGGCCAGCTTGAGGCCGACGGCGCCGGCGGTCTCGCCGCCGATATTGACGTCGATTTCGTCGAACACCAGCACGGGAATGCGGTCATGCCCGGCGAAGACGCTCTTCAACGCCAGCATGACCCGCGAAATCTCGCCGCTGGACGCGATGGCCCGCAGAGGCCGGGGCGCCTCGCCGGGATTCGGCGCAAACTGGAAATCCACTTCGTTCATGCCCGTGGGCGACGGCTCGACGTCCTTCACGTCCACCGCGAAAGCGCTTTGCGCGAACCCGAGCCCCTTGAGCGCCGTCTCCAGCGCGGCGGCCAATTTTTTCGCGACGCGGCGCCGCTTCCCGCCGAGCGTCCCGCCCGCCTCGCGAAGCAGCGCATTCACCTTCGCCAGGTCCTTATCAATCTCCGCCAATTGCTGTTCGCGGTTCTCTAGATCATGCAATCGCTTCTCCGAATCCTCGAGAAAACGCAGGATGCCGGCCACGGATTCGCCGTACTTCCGCTTCAGCTTCCGGTACACAGCCAGGCGTTCATCCAGCCATTGCAGCCGCGCGGGATCGGCCTCCAGCTTGTGCGCCAGCCCCGCCATCGCCCGTCCCAATTCCTGGATGCGGCCCGCAAGCTCCTTCGCCTCGCCCCGCCACCCCTCCGCTTCCGCGGCCAACGCGCCCACCGCGGCGAGGGCCTGTTGCACCAGCACGAGCCGGGAAAAGGCCGACAACTCGCCGTCCGTCAGCGCGTCCTGCGCCGCCTGCATCTGCCCTAAAATCTCCTGGGCATTTCCCAGCAGACGATGCTCGTTGGCGATCTCCGCATCTTCGCCTTCCCGGGGCTCGGCGTCCTTGATTTCCTTTATCTGGAATTTCAGCATGTCCGCTTCACGGGCCACGTCCTTGTCGTTCAGTTCCAGCTCGCTCCGCCGCTTTCGCAGGGCTTCAATTTGCCCATACACCCCGGCATAGGCTTGACGGTCCGCCCCCAGCCGGCCGAAGGCGTCCAGCAGCTCGATCTGGAACTCGGGTTTCAGGAGGGACTGGTGGTCGTGGGGCCCGTGCATGTCCACCAGCAGGTCGCCGATCCGCTTCACGGTCTGCTGGGTGGCCGCCCGATCGTTGATAAAAATTTTTCCGGAGCCGGACTGAGCGAGGGTGCGGCGGAGGACCAGCCGGCCCTCGGCGCAGACATCGAGCCCGGTCTCTTCCAGCACCCCGTTGACACCGGCCGGATCCGGAAGCTGAAAGGCGGCTTCGACTGAACAGGACTCCTCGCCGTCCCGGATCATGGAGCGGTCCGCGCGCTCGCCCAGGGCGAATCCCAGCGCACCCATGAGCACCGTCTTCCCCGCGCCGGTCTCGCCGGTCACGATATTGAGCCCGTCCCCGAACTCCACGCGCAGATCGTCCACCAGCGCGTAATGGAGGATATGGAGGTGTTCAAGCATGCGGAGTATCCTACGGAAGCAAGCCCGGAGTTCCAGCACTTTTTTTTGGCATGGTTCAAGGTTCAGCGGTTCACTGTTCAACGGTTGCTCGTGCTTCGTAGCGAAGAGGCATCCACCCGCCGCAGTGAGACTGCTACGGAGGACGGGGTGCCACTTCGCAGAGTAGCACCGATTATTCCAGCGAATTTCCCAACCGTGTTTCAAAAACAGGCTCAGGACGCCAATTCGACGCCGATGATATCGGTTCGATTCCCCGGGTAAAGCAATATCCGGATATTTCGGCAAGGCCGATGGTGCCGGTATAAAAAACAATTTAAAAATATGAACGGCTTGTTTTGAGCCAGCCGTTCATTCTTGATTTCTGATTCGCGAGGATTCGCGTGATTCGCGGGCACACCCGCCTGCAATCTGCCGGCTGGCGGATAGCACTGCGGGCAGGTCCGGGGTTGATCTCATTGGGGTGTGGGCCTTGCCGGTTTGGGCATTGCCGGTCATGGCGCTGGACATTCGTCTTTTTCTGTGCCACACTGAGCGCCGTCTTGAATGCGTCGAAACG
>JACQHI010000184.1 GCA_016199105.1 Lentisphaerota bacterium
CCCTCCACCTCTCTCTGCGGGCCGCCGGTATCGGACCCGGCCACGAAGTGATCGTGCCCGCGCACACGTTCGTAGCCACCTGCTCGGCCGTGGTCAACGTGGGCGCCACGCCCGTGCTGGTGGACGTGGAGAAGGACTTCAATATCGCTGTGGCGCAAATCGAGGCGGCCATCCGTCCCGCCACCCGCGCCATCATGGCCGTGCACCTGAGCGGCTGGCCGGCCGATATGCCCGCGATCCTGAAGCTCGCGAAAAAACACAAGCTGGCGGTCGTCGAAGATGCCTGCCAAAGCCTGGGGGCACGTATTCATGGCAAGCCGGTGGGCTCATGGGGCTTGACCGGCTGCTGGAGCTTTTACCCGTTCAAGATTCTCGGCGGCTACGGCGACGGCGGCGCCATTACCACGGACGATCCCGAAGTAGCCCAGTATGTTGCCCGCATGCGCTACAATGGCGAGGATCGCGACACGGGCGAATACCACGGCCACGGGTTCACCTGCCTGCTGGACAACCTGCAGGCCGCCTTCCTCGACGTCAAACTGCGGCACCTACCGGACTGGATCGTGCGGCGCAAGGCCCTCGCGGAGCGCTACCGCCAGACCCTGTCGGACCTGCCCGATCTCCTGCTGCCCCATTACGCGAAGCCCGGGTTCGACCATGTGTACCAGAACTACACGCTCCGCTCGAAACAGGGCAACGAGTTCTCGGAATTCCTCAAAAAGAACGGCGTGGAAGTGCTGACGCAGTTCCGGAAGCCTTATTACAAGCATGCGGCGCTGAAACTCGAGGACCGGGGTTTCCCCGAGACCGAGGCGCTCAGCCGGGAAGTCTGTTCCCTGCCCATGAACGTGGAAATCACGGACGAGGAAATCGAATACGTCATCAAGACCGTCCGGGCGTTTTATGGGAAATAGATTTTGGCATGATTCACGGTTCAACGGTTCTTAGCGCGGCGAACATCAGCCTCAAAAAGGTGCCACGTCGCTTCGCAAGAGGCCACTTGGCCGCAAAACGGCGGACGTCGCAAGTAGCGTAAAACGACTGTCAATAATCCACCTTGTATTTCTTGTATATTTGTAATACATTTTAAGCATGCAAACGACATTGACAGAAAAAGGTCAGATAACGATTCCCGTCAGGATCCGCAGGCGGCTGGGCTTGGTGGCCGGGCAAAAACTGGAGTTCGATGAAAGCGCGGGTTTTATCAAGGCCGTTAAAGCGGTTTCACGGAAAGAAATGGAATCGGTCCGCGGGTGTCTCAAGGATAAACTGGATGAGCCCGTGGATCGATATCTTGAGCAAACGCGAGGCAAGGTGGCCTTGCCCTCCAAAAGAACATGAGAACCGCCCTTGACAGTTCCGTTCTGTTGAGCGTGTTTAAGTCGGCATGAAGGTGGGCCACGCGATTATTTGATCCCCGATTTCCTGATTGGCTCCCATGCATTTCAACAGGCCGATCAGTTGATCGCTCGCGATCGGGGATACTTGCGCCGCTATTTCAAATCCCTGAAAGTCGTCGAGCCCTGACTCATCCACAGGATCCTCCTTTTTTCGTGTATTCCGTGTGTTCTGTGGTAAACATCTTTTCTTAACAAATAGGAAAACACCATGGCTTTGACCTTGAGCAAGCGCGCGGACGAGATCTCGCAGGCCGAGATCCGCGTCATGACGATCGAATGCGAAAAAGTGGGCGGCATCAACCTGGCCCAGGGTGTCTGCGACACCGGCGTGCCGCCGCCCGTCGCGCGCGGCGCGCACGACGCCATCCGGAAGGGCATCAACAGCTACACCCGTTATGACGGGCTGGCGGCGCTCCGGAAAACCCTCGCGCGGAAATTGCGGACCGATAATCGCATCGATGCCGACCCGGAAACCCAGATCGTGGTCAGCGCGGGTACGACGGGCGCCTTCTACTGCGCCTGCCTCGCCCTCCTCGATCCCGGCGACGAGGTCATCCTCTTCGAGCCCTTCTACGGCTATCACGTCAACACGCTCCTCGCCGTGGATGTCAAACCGGCCACTGTCACCATGCAGCCGCCCGATTGGACCTTTTCCCCGAAGGACCTGGAACGCGCCGTCACGCGCCGCACGAAAGGCATCATGATCTGCTCGCCCGCCAATCCGTCGGGCAAAGTCTTCACGAGCGAAGAGCTTCTCTGGATTTGCGCGTTCGCCCGAAAGCATGACCTGTTTGTGTTTACGGACGAAATTTACGAATACTTCGTGTATGACGGGCGCACCCACATCAGCCCCGGCTCCCTCCCGGCTCTGCGGGACCGCACCATCACGATCGGCGGATATTCCAAGACGTTCAGTATCACCGGCTGGCGCGTCGGCTACAGCGTCTGCCACAAGCGCTGGGCGAGCATCATCGGCTACATCAACGACCTGGTCTACGTCTGCGCGCCGGCCCCCCTGCAACTGGGCGTCGAAGCCGGCGTGCGCAAGCTCAAGCCGGACTATTACCGGAGGCTGTGCTCCGATTTCCAGAAGAAGCGGGACCTGATCTGCTCGACGCTCTTCCGCATCGGCCTCACGCCCCATGTTCCACAGGGCGCCTATTACGTGCTGGCGGATGTCAACCGCCTGCCCGGCTCGACCAGCAAGCAGAAGGCCATGCATCTCCTCCATAAAACCGGCGTGGCCAGCGTCCCTGGCCAGGCGTTCTATCACGGCAAAGGCGGGGAGAACCTGGTCCGCTTTTGTTTCGCCAAAACCGACGCGGAATTGGCCGAAGCGTGCGCCCGCTTGCGGCGGCTGGCATGAGCGTCCGTTGTTTTGTTTTCTGTAGGCCGCCATAGTATGGCGGCATAGGGACTGGCATCGGAAGAGCCTTCATACTATGAAGGCCTACAGGGGTCCTCGATGGGCTGCTTTTTTGCTTCTGTAGGCCGCCATAGTATGGCGGCAAGGGAAAGAACGTGATCGACAAGGATCAACGCGGGCGTCCGCCCAGGCTTGCATCGGTGTTTATTTCCGACCCGATCTATTTTGTCACTTTTTGTACATGGAGGAAATCTTCTTTGCTTGCCTGTCGCAATGTGGATCATGCGTTCCGCCAGACAGCACACGATATACAGCTTCACTCGGTGGCCGTGGGCAACTATGTGATTATGCCAGACCATATCCACTGC
>JACQHI010000188.1 GCA_016199105.1 Lentisphaerota bacterium
CAAATCAAACCCCAAATCAAAACACTCGACCCCATTTCCTTCACAAAACACACTTTTGTTCACCCCGAGACACACACCACCTTTTCCTTTGAATTTTCGGACTAACTTTGAAATTCCTTAGCCTCAAGATAGCCGACGCGGGTGTGAGCCCGCGTTCGGCTCATCGGATGATTCGCCATTCCTCACATCTCATCAGGCTTGAGTCGGGACTTCCATTCTGAGGTTGTAGTATGCTATGGTCTCGGCGAATTCGTCGTCGGCGGTTTGGAGGAAGTCCACCTTCACGAGGAGTATTTCTTCTCAATCCTCTCAAACACCTTGGATGCCGGAATTGCGGGGATTTCGCCGCGCTCGTATGCGTCAATCCGATCCTCGGCCTCTCGCGCCCACGCTGCATCAATATCCGCGCGGGACGGGAAATCGAAACTGGAGAGAATCCCCTCAACGAGTTCTGCTCGTTCAATGGGGGGAAGCCCCACGGCCTTCTCAAGAACTTGCTGCGCCTGTGTTGTCATGGCTCACCTCATACGGAAAATTCTATCGCGATCCCATCAGATCGCAAGGCTTGCAGTCATCCCTTATATCGGCGAATAGCGTTTTATCCCACTTACGGCGAGAATAGCAGGCTGGTAGTGGAGGTAAAGCGCAAAACGAGCCGCAGGAGAGATCTGTTGAACGGAGCCATCTTTTGCGCCGCGTGCTACGCCGGACCAAGGCCGCAGTGACTATGAGGTAAAGCGAAGAGATGGCTTAGAACGACGGGATGGAGCGGGCATGGGTTTGCGAATCGGCTGGGGGCGCGAAAACCGTTGGGAGTAGGATTTGTTTCAAAGACAGGAAGGACGGCAGGAAACCGGCTCTACCCATTTCCGAAAGGTTTTGCCATAAAAAGCACATAAGGCGCAAAATCGGTCTTGTGTGTCTTGTGGCCAACGAGCGGCGTCATGGTGCCGAACCCCGCCACGGGGTGAGGCTACCATGCACGCCGATGTTCGGCTTCTTTCGTCAGTCGCCGTTCAAACCCCCAGAAGCTTTTTCAAGTCCTTTCTTAGCCGCGGCAGCATCGACCAGCGGAAGAAACGTCGCAAGCTGCTTAATCCGATTCGTCGAGGAGAAGAAATCCGTCCGCTTCAGCTTGCTGACGAATGCCTGGGCATCAGCGTCATAGAGCAGTTCGGCTAGAAGCCCCATCGCATCGAAGATGATCCATGGCTCCGGAAGGCCGTCGTGATCTGTATACGGTGTGTCAATCGGCGGTATCGGCTTGCTTGCTCTGCGGAGACAATCGAGAAGGTGGTGGATGACTGGTGACTTCGCCTTGACCTTGAAGATCTGAAGCAGCGCCAAATCGCCAGATGTGATGTATTCGGCACTAAACACGACATTGGAGATGCGAAGGCGTTGTTGTTCGCTCAAGTGAGGCGCAAAAGGACTGCTGACTGTATGGCTGCCGAGGTAAGGCCGCCGGTCGGCCAACTCGAAGGCTCCTTCCCACTTTGTGACAGGCGTTTCGACACATTTGACCAGCCATTCAACAACTGCATTGGTTGGAATATCGTTATGATATTGGCGCTCCAAATCGAGCCAAGCAGTAATACGTTCCGAATATGCTCTGGCCTCTGCCTCCGAAACAGTCTTTGCTCCGTAAGACAGTGCAACCGTGGAGTAGCCCTTGCCCTCGGGTGACCGGCAAAGAAACGCCAGGACGTTCGTGCCTTCTGGAAAACGTGGTGGGCTGGGACAAATCATGTTCGGGTTAAAATGGACTTCAATAAGTCCGTCGGGAGCCGATCCCTTGAGCACGGTTGAGGCACGTAGACGCGCAGGGGATACATCGCGAAACGAAAAACCGGTGATCTCATCAGAATCGGTCTTGGGACGAGGCCCTGGCTCAACGCGGGCTACGACAACAAGGTCACTGCTCCGGATCATCTGCCGCAAGGAAACAGGTTCAATTGGAAAAGCGAAGCATCGGGGAAGGGGGATGCCAACTACACACAGGATGACGGGTGCAACCAAGAATTTGAACGATGCTTTCATCGCGATATGCACATGCTGCGAACAGTATTATTGAACGGACTTCGCGTTCAGGTATGCACCGCGCCAATGGCCGGTGTTCCGTGGAAATCCTAGGGATTCCATTCCCCTATGGCGAGCGGAAAGTGATTGTCTGTTTTTTGTTCGCTCTTTCCCCGCCAATGGCTATGCTGTTCGACTTTAAGCCTTCAAACATATCAGGAGATTCCGCCATGTCATGCCACAAGAGGATTCTTATGATGGTCGCATCCTGCCTTCTCGCCTCCAGCCACCCTGAGCCTTCTGCCGCCGCCGACACCAACGGCGCCACCTATCGGCTGTACGAGGGCGTCACCGTCTATGTCAACAATCCGGACGGGAAGGATTTCAACGTCTCCCTGGACGTACGCGATCTGAACCTGTTCGCTAACGGACCCCGCGAGGTGCTGTTCAAGGTGTATGATCCCGACGGCCGGCCCGTCGTGCGCGAAATCATCCCGGACGACGGCTGCGTCTCGCCGAATTTCCCCGACCGCATCGGCGGCTGGGACCACGAACTTCAATACTACGCCAACCTGTACGAGAAGGGCACGGTCCCCTCCTTCCGCTGGAGCGCGTGGTCCGATCCGAACCGGCTGAACACGCTCGTGAAGCGCACGTTCGACCGCCCCATCAAGGGCGGCCAGAAGGGCGTCTATCGGATCGTGCTCGCGGGCGCCATCGACCATTACGTCACCCTGCGGCTGAGCCCGGACTTGAAGACGGCCGTCTCGGGCCATCCGAATTTCATCCACGGGCACGGCAGTCTGCTGAAAAAGAGTTACGTCTATGTCCCGAAGGGCTCGGTCGGCCTGTTCTTCGTCGCCACGGAGCCCGATGTGCCCCGCGCGCGGCGCTTCAAGATCACCGCGCCCGGCGGCAAGGCGCTGGTGGACGCCGAGGCGCAAGGCGGCTACGCCTCATGTATCGAAAAGTCCTGGATGGATGCCTCTCTCAAGTTCGACAAGCCCGGCCAATACGACGGCCAGGTGTTGACCGTGGAGGTGGCGGACGGCCCGGGCGACTACCTGCTCAAGCTCGTCCTGCAACAGGGGAAGGAGGGCTTGTCCGCCGACTATGTGGGTATGGGCAGTTCGGCCGTGTTCGCCCCGGACGAGGCGACGGCGAAGGCATTCCAGGGCGGCACGATCGTGGTGGATGACCTGGTCTTCTGGCATCCCTTCCAGGTCCGGTTCCACAACTGGCTCAAGGAGAACAAACTCGACGCCAACGACACGGAAAAGGCGTTGCGCAAGGAACTGGTAGCCGAGTTCGGCGGCTTCCGCCTGCTGGAGACCAGCGACGGCCGCGGCTCGTTTTCCTGGATCAATTGGGCCTACGCGCTGGGCTATTACGGCTGCCGTGTGTTCCAGCCCGGCTGGCGGCTCATGCAACGCGCCGACGTGCCCGCGGAGGCCAAGGCCCTCATCAAGGAGGGCCTGATCATGGCCGGCGACCGGCTTAGCTTCGCCGCCGGCGGAGAGAAGGTCAACGGCAACGCCTTTTCGCAGATCAACGTGGCCCTCTGGTACAGCCACCGCGCCACGGGCGACGCGATCCAGAAGGACCGCTTCGAGACCTTCTGGCAGCGGTGGACCACCGAGGGCTGGGGGCCGGGCTCGGGCCTGTCCCGCTCGGGCGATTCCCAGGAGCATTTTGCCCACGACTGCCATTACGGTTCGTACCTGATGGACAACTGGAAAGCGAAAGACAACACGTGGATTTCGACCGGCGGCATCCTCGGCGATGCCACTGACGACCCGCGTTTCCAGCAGGTGCTGGACCGTTACCAGGAGCTGTATTCCTACCTGTATTGCCGCGAAATGAGTAAAACCCCCGTGGACGCCAATCCCTGGTCGTCGCGAACGCGGGCAAGCCCGCACAACGCAGCCGCCAACTGGGAATCCGCTAAGCATCCCTGGAAAGGCGACCCGGGCCCCGACTTCACCGTGAGCGTCAACGGCGGCGACGAATGGTTCGCCGCGCGCCGCAAGAATTACTACATGGTGACCTTCCACGGCCGCCTCGCCCCCGAGTGGATGAGCCGGTGTTTCGAAGGCCAGGTCGGATTCGGCGGCGGCATCCTCTGCCAGCTTACCGTGCCCGGCAAGGGCCCCGTGCTGGCCTCCCTCCTGTATCCGGGGCAGGGCTACGGCAAGGGCATGGATCCGTCCAACTGGCGGAATTTCCAGATCCATTCGCTGGTCGGGGAACGCTGGGACGGAGCTCCCCTCATCTCGGGCATCAGCGAGCACGACAATGCCAAGTTGACGGGCAACACCGTGACCAGTTCCGGCGAAGTCCGCGACGGTCACGTCAAGGTGACGCGCTCCTACACCTATAACGCCGACAGCATCGACTGCTCCGTCGCCCTCGCCGAGTCCGACTATGGCCGCGTGCTGTCCATCTGGTCGCACGAGCGCAACTGGTCCGAGGTCCGGCTTGCCTACGAGATGATCCCCTTCCTGGCCAAGGGCCCTGACGGCAATAAAGCGACCACGGTCACGGTGGGCGACGCGCCGGGCCAGGCCTTGGGCGCCTCCAATGCGCCGGCGGTGTCCGCGAAAACCATCCGTATCGACCGCGGCGGCTTCGGGGTGACGCTCGAACTCGACCAGCCCCGGAACATTTCGCTCGGCGCCAATTCCACCGTGCTGATCCAGCTCGTGGAGCCCGCCGACAAGCCGACCCCGGCGAGCAAGGTGGTTCTGAAATACCGGCTGATCCCGTTTGGAAATTAAGACCCCGGCGGCGGCGTTGCCCGGGAGAAGGCCATGGCGCGATGCATCCGGATTCCACTCGGCCCGTTTGAAAAGTATTTCATCCTGCGCGCGCGGAGGGACACCGCGTTCGCGGTCAGTTCGTACTGGGAACTCGATCGGCCTCCCGACCCGGCGCGCCTGCGGCGCGCCCTGGAAGCCCTGCGCCCGCTCTGCCCTGTTTTTTTCTCCACCCTCGCCGTGGACGAAACCGATCCTTTGCAACTTGTCGCCGTATGCGATCCGGACCGGCCGATCGACGATTTTTTGTCTGTCCATGACACGTGGACTGGCGCTCCGGGCGAATTTTTCCGGCGGAAAGTCCTGCCCGCGCCGGATCCCTGGGCGGAGGGTTTATTTCGGCTGCTTGCCGTGACGGGGCCAATTCCCCTGCTGGGATTTCACATTCCCCATACCATCGCGGACGGCTTCACGGCAAACGCCTTCCAGCAGCTTTTCGTCGAATTGTACACGGAAGGCCCGGCGTGGCGCGGGTCTCCGCCCCGCGCGGATTTCGCCGGCACCCGCATGCCCATTCAATGGCTGAGGCGGACCTTCAAGCCCGGCCTGCTGAACGAGCCCGCCCTGAAGCCGCACGCGACACGGCCGCTTTCCCTGAGCCTCCCGGCGGGAATATCTCCCACGGATATCGAGGTGCGGGTCGTGCGCCATTCCCTGAGTACACGCGAGTTCGCCGGCGTGTTCGACCGCG
>JACQHI010000189.1 GCA_016199105.1 Lentisphaerota bacterium
CTCCATATCAGTCCCGACCTCTCGGAGAGTCGGGATCCGTGCCATCCCGCGAAACGCGGGACGAGTCCGTGATTGCAAAAGAGGGGCTGAATGAAACCGGTTTGATTTTTGTTTTGCGCCTCTTGTGACCATGCCTACCATCAACATCTATCAACTCCTCCTGAGCGTTGTCGCCCTGATTCTGTCCATCATCCTTCATGAGGTGGCCCATGGGTATGTGGCCTACAAGCTGGGGGATCCGACGGCCAAGCGGGCGCATCGTCTGACGCTGAATCCGCTGGCCCATATTGATCTGTTCGGGTCCATCATCCTGCCGCTCTTTCTCGTTCTGTCCCACAGCCAGGTGCTGTTCGGCTGGGCGAAACCCGTGCCGTTCAATCCGGCCTATTTCAAGGAGCCCAGGAAGGGGATCATGCTGGTGGGGGCGGCGGGCCCGGCGACGAATTTCGCGCTGGCCGTGGTCTGTGGAGCGTTGTTGCGCGCCGCTCCGCTGATCCCGGATCTCCTGACGCTTTTCCTGATTTTCATGTGCGTCACCAACGTGGTGCTGGGCGTTTTCAACCTGATCCCCATTCCGCCCCTGGACGGGTCCCGCGTCGTTCTGGGTCTTCTCCCGGATGATTGGGTGGAACCGTACCAGCGTCTGGAACGCTTCGGCATCCTCATTATTTTCGGGCTGTTGTGGGTGGGCGTCCTGGGCTGGATCATCGATCCCATCATCACCCTGATGATGCGCCTCCTGGTGTAAGGCGAAAAAGCGCTGGCAATCGCGGCGGTTTTTCCTATACTGCCTTTCGCTGGAATTGTCCCGGCCTTTTCGGCCCTGATCCCCACGCCTGGTTCGCGGGGATCGTCATTGGATGCTGCCGGGACTGAACGCAATCATCCTCGTCCGGCTGACGGCGAGCAGGAGTCCGGCTATGTTTGAAGTGGTGGTTTTTGTCGTAACGGTGACGGTTGCCATGGCGATTTCGTGCCTGTGCAACGTGATGGAAGCCTGCTTGCTGAGCCTTTCGGTGACGGACATCGCGGACCTCTCCGCGACCAAGCCGGCGGTCGCGCAGCGCTGGAAAGCGTTCAAGGAAAACATCCAGAAACCGATCGCGGTCATCCTGATCGTCAACACGCTGTCGCATACGATCGGCGCGGCCCTCTCGGGGGCGCAGTTCAAGGATCTGGTCGGCGGCCGCTGGCTGGTCCTGTATTCCATCGCCTTCTCCTTCGTCATGATCCAGTGGACGGAGATTGTCCCGAAAAGTCTGGCCGTGCGCTACAACAAGGCGCTGGCCCCGATGGTCGGGCGGATCATGAAAGGGATGATTTGGCTGCTCACCCCGCTGCTGATCGTCATCGACTGGCTGAACCGCCCCTTCGAAAAGAAAATGCGGAGCCGGTCCCAGGTGGATGCCTTGAGTGAGATTTCGGTGCTGACGCGGTTTGCGGCATTGAACAAGCTGATCACCCCGGAGCAGGAAGACATCGTGTCGCGGAGCATCAAGTTGTCCTCCACGCTGGTCAAGGACATCATGGTGGGGCGCGACCAGATCAAGTATCTGACCACAAGCATGGGCATGGCGGATGCCCTGATCGAGGCCCATATCCATCATCACACCCGCTACCTGTTGCTGGAGGGGGACAATCCGGATCGGATGCTCGGGTACGTGAATTTCAAGGACATCGTGAGCATTCTGCAGACCAACCCCAAGAATCCGACGTTAAAGGGCATTGTCCGCCCGGCGCTGGTCATCCGGCCGACCGAGCGGGCCACCTCGCTCCTCAAGCAGATGACCCAGGGGTTCCAGCATTTGGCGGTGGTTCAGGACGACAAGGGGCGGGTGCTGGGGCTGGTGACGATGGAGGACCTGATTGAGGCCATTGTCGGCGAAATCGAGGATGAGTACGACGTGCTGCCCAACTATTTTTACGCGCTGGCGGACGTCCGATTCCTGGCCGGCGGAGGCATCACGCTTTCGACGCTGCGGAAGAAGCTGGAGGCCGAGCTGCCGGATCTTTCCGTTCCGCTCAACGACTGGCTGTGTTCCCTGCTGCCCCAGGCCCCCAAGGCGGAGGACAGAATCAAGCACGGCGCCCTGACTTTCATCGTGAGAAAAATGCGGCGGTCAAAAATCTTCGAGGTCACGATCGACAAGGCTCCCGGGAGTTGACGGCCAGCAGTTCTCCTTATGGCGTTCGATCGGCGCGCAAGGAGCAGCGGGTTCACAGCCCCCGCTGTACTTTTGGCGCATTACCATGGTACAGCGGGACCTGCGGGACCGCTGATCTTCCAAAATGAGAATCGCGAGTTAAAGGCGTTCCCGCCTTGCGGGAAGGCCGCGTGCCATGGTATACAGGGGGCGAATCGACGGCGATCCGGAACAAGCCCAC
>JACQHI010000181.1 GCA_016199105.1 Lentisphaerota bacterium
GGCAAGAAATACAAGAAATGCTGCCTGGCGAGCGGCATGTATGAGCATCTGCCGTCGCCGGAGGTCGCCGCGACATCGGAGGAGAAGGTCGAAGATCCGGCAGATCGAGAATTCGAAGACCTTGTCGAGCAGCCGGAAGTCAGGGAGAGCGCGCGCGACGACGACGAGGCCGACGAGGAGGAAGCGCCGGTCGCGCCGGAGTTTTCAGAGCCCGAACCTGAGCGCTACCCGAAACCCCGCGAAGATTTGCCCGACTTGCCGGCTGAACAGGAAGCGCTGGTTGCCGCGTGGTGGAAGGACTTTAAGCCGCTGTTCAAGAAACCGGATATGGACAAGATGATTCGGCGCGTGGTGGGGTTCATGGAGGAATATCCCACCCTGTTTGCGCATTTGGGCTTGGAGCACGAAGTTCTTTTCGAAATCGGCGGCGAAGCGGGGCGACGGAAAGAGTGGCCGAAATACGCCGCGCTGTTGACGCGCATCCGGGACGAGCATCCGGAGATGTATGTCCGTTCTTTCTCGTATTACGACTACGATCTCATCATCGAATCCATCGTCTCCGGTCAATTTGAAGCCATTCCCCGCTATTTCAACTTCTTTCATCAGTATCCCGACAGCGAGCCGGACAACGCGCACAGGGTCATGGAACTGCTGGCCTGGACGGGGAGGCAGGGGGAGTTGCTTGCATTCGCCAAGCCGCTTGCAATCCCGATGTGGATATCGCCGAAGGTGTTCGGAGGCTGGTTTGCGCTTCGCTGGCTGGTCTTCGCCCAGTATGTTCCCCTCCTCGACGCCCGCGGGGATCCGGATGAGGCGGCGCACGCTTTGATGGCGGCCCTAAAGCAACTCGACATTCCGCGCGGTCCGGAATTTGACGCCGAAACTCTGCGTCGTGAGTTCCGGTTTTGCCGGGAGGCCCCGGCTGTGTGGGATCTCGCGACGCGCGAAACGGCTCGGGATGTCGTCCGGTTTTATCATGACGTGCGGTGGAATTACTGCGCGTTCCTCCACGATGAGAAGGGCTTCCCGTGGGCCCGCGCCGATTTTCTCGCCGAGCTGCTGGAGGCCTATTGGTTCAACCGGCCGGCCGGCAAGAAGCCGAAAGATGCGTTCATGCTCAGCGAGGAGCGACTGAACGAGTACATCGCCAAAACGTGCCGGGATTTTTTCACTGTCAACGGTGTGCGCGCCGTCTCACTGGTTGAGGCGGTCTGGCACTTTGCCGCCTACCTGGAGGCCCATACCCGGATCGAAGACGGGAAGGCCAAGAGTATCCGCGCGATGTGCCGCCGCCTGTTCGAGCTGTGTCTGCTAGCCGTGGACTTCACGGATCCCGTGCCGCGTCTGATGCCCGAATTCCCCGAGCTGGCGTGCCTGGGGAGGCGAGGATGAACAGCGCGGACCATGAGGCTGCGAAAACGATTCGCCGACTGCGCGGCATTCTCAAGCGCAAATCCGGCGACAAGTCTTTCGCTGAGGAATGGGCGGAGCACAAGCGGGAGGAAATTGAACTGGAGGAGACCAAGCATGTCCGCAGCACAGGTTCTCGATAGTTACGCGCTGCTGAGATTGCTTCGCGACGAGCCGGGCGCGGAGGCCGTTGCCGCGATTCTTGAGAATAGGTGTCAGTTCCGGACCGACTGGAACGATCCGATGTATCGGCGGATCCGGAAGGCGCTGCCCCGCGGACGGCGCATGAGCGATTATGTGACCAGCCTGTATGTCACTGCCCGGGCTCCATGATACCGGCTTGTGCCGCTCTTGGGCGGCATAAAACGACATCACCGGTAGAGCCATGCTCAGCGTTATGAAAAGGCAAAATATTGCCAGCACAACGACAAACGGCCAGTTGGGGATCGCTTTTCGAGCCAGGTCTTTGAGGATCACGGCTACGGCCACTCCTGCCGATAACAGGAGCCATGCCGATGGGGACACAGACAGCGCGAGCCGGCTGAGAACGGGGAGGGGTTGACCGCCGATTATGTTCTCCAGAATCTGATGGAGAGAGATCGATCCTCGCCACGCAAGCAAACCGCTTCCGACAAAACCAACCACGATCAGCCATGACGTTTTTCGAATTGCCTTCATCGCTATCCGGCAAAAATACCCCGCGGCAACGCCGACGTCAAATCTGAAATGCCCTCCTGATTCGTAACGTCGCGACCATGATCGGGATTGGTGGTCGTGCGTGCGCCTCGGCGCACGAGGGCGGCAGGCCCTGCCGCCGGGATCGGAAGCGGCGACGGTCGCCCGTTGCCCTCCAGGATTGCATTGGTCGTTGGTCGTGAGTCCCGCTGGGAACTACCGATCCGTTGTGGCGCAGGCGTCTCGCCTGCCGGCATTCGGCCCGAAAAGCAGGCGGGACGCCTGTTCCAGTGCGCCGATGGCGCACGCATGTAGTCGAATTTTTCTTGTCGGACCCGGTTGCGACGCCTATTCTGCTCCCGTTGATGTCTTGCATCTCCCTATCACAGCCATAGCGTCAAGCGGTGCGCAAGGAGCAGCGGGTTCGCAGCCCCCGCTGTACTTGGGGGACATTTCTCCGTTTTCGGAAGGAGTCCATTCATGAATCGGGTCCGTGCCATTGTGTGTGGCGCATTATGTCTGTTGCCGATGCTCGCCAAGGCGGCGGACTGGCCCTGTTTTCGGGCGGACGCGCAACGATCGGGCGCGACCGACGAGGCGCTGTCATTCCCGCTTTCGCCGGCGTGGATAGTTGTGGCGGACCCGCCGGCGCCCGCCTGGCCGGATTCGCATTGGGAGGAGAACCGAGTGGCGTTCGACCACGCGTTTGCGCCGGTGATCGCCGGCGGCTTGGTGCTTTTCGGCTCGTCCGCGGATGACACGCTGCGGGCGCTGGACCTGGAGACCGGCGAAGAACGGTGGTCGTTCGTGACCGGCGGTCCCGTCCGTTTCGCCCCCCATGTGGAGAGCAACCGATGTTATGTGGCGGGCGACGATGGCTTTGTGCATTGCCTCGATGCAGCCTCCGGCAAGTCCATCTGGAGCGTGCGCGTCGCGCCAGAGGATGACCAGGTCATCGGCAACGGGCGTATGATCTCCCGCTGGCCGTGCCGGTCGGGCGTGCTCGTGGATCGGGGCGTGGTGTATGTCACGGCCGGAATGTGGCCGACCGAGGGCATCGTCGTGACGGCGCTGGATGCCGGCACGGGGCGTGTCCTCTGGTGCAACGACACGTCCGGCTACTACTATCGCAAACAGCCGTATCCCTCGGGTTACGCGTTCGGCGGCGTCGCCCCCCAGGGCTACCTGCTGCTGGCGGATGATGTGCTCCTCGTGCCCACGGGCCGCGGACTCCCGGCCGGCTTTGACCGGGTCACGGGGCGTCTGCTCCACTGTCGGCCCGCGGCCACAACGGACAAAGACGGCGCGTCGTGGGGCCTGGTTGTCGGGCAGACGGTCATTGCCCGCCTGTGGCCCGGATGGTCCCGCGTTCGCTCCGGCGCCCTGCAGGGGCTGCGCGCGAACACCGGCAACTCGTCGTGGCGCCTGCCGGCCTTGCACTGGCCGGCCGTGCTTGGGAAGGACACACTCTATGCGCCGGCATTCGATTCCAAACTGAATGCAATGACCTGTCGGGCGAGTCGCCCTGGCAGCGCGGTATGGTCGGCGCCATGCGAGCCGCCGCTCAGCATGGCGTTCGCCGGCGGCACGCTTGTGTTGGGTGGGACCAACCATCTGCAGGCC
>JACQHI010000010.1 GCA_016199105.1 Lentisphaerota bacterium
ACGGATTCCAGGGCGGTTACGCCCAGAATAGGTTCCGCATCGTCCGCGCCGAAGATGAGGGTGGTCCCGACAAGTTCACCCATGAATTCAAGTTCCCCCGCCGCAATCTTCAGTTTCACTTCCGAACCGTCCGCAAGTTCATAGGTACGTTCCGCTCGTGGGACGAGTCCTATTTGCCGAAGAAACTTTCCAGGCACTAAAGAGTCCACGGCCCCCGTGTCCACAAGAAACAAGCCTTCCCATGTTTTGGCGGGTTTGGCCGGATTTCGAACTGTTACCGTGACGTGTGTCATTCCCATATAGTCATACCTCCTGTCCTGTTTGCAGTGAGATAATGGTAACACGACTGAAAAATATAGACATCCTTTTTCTTCCGACTCCAGTATTCGAAGAAGAGCAGCGGTCCCGTAGGTCCCGCTGTACTCGGGAAATGCTCCAAAAAGTACAGCGGGGGCTGCGAACCCGCTGCTTCTCATACCGCTCATGCGCCATAATGCGAATTGCTGGAGCGGATAAAGTCAGAATTGCTTTCTTGGCCTTGTTCCGGCATCCTTCGCGGCATTGAAAAGGAGGACAGGATGAAAACACGGCCGCACACCAAAAGCGGGGGATTCCCCGCCTTCATGAAACGCCGTCAAAACAGGGTCAGTCCGGCCGGACTTCCGCCGGGTTTGAAGGGCTGGCTGTACGAGGCCCGGGACGGCACGCAGGTGTGCCTCTGGGAATGCGTCAGGGGCGGCTTTTCCAAGATGCATACGCACCCCTATGACGAGTATGCCGTGGTCCTGTCCGGCTGGTTCAAAGGCACGATCGGGGGAAGAAAGGTGTCGATGAAAAGGGGGGACGAATGTCACATCCCCGCGGGAGTGTCTCATGACGGCGAATATTCCGCCGGTTACCGGGCGATTGACGCCTTCGGGGGACCCAGGGTCAAACGCGCTCTTGACGTATAGGAATTTCAATCTTCTGTGGCCGCGCCTGCTTGACTCGGCGTAGCCTCCGGCGGAGCCTGGGTGAAGGCGTGGATTCTTTTGGAGAGCCACGGCGTTACCGCCGCGGCCACAGGAAACAGTTGCGGCCTGTGGCCGCCTAATATGCAGGACACACGGGAAATAACGCTTATGAAAACCATTGCCTCGTTCCAGTTCGGAAATGTTTACCTGCGCCGGCGCCCCGGCTGGAGCCTGGTGCCCTCCAGCTATGCGCCTTGCTGTACGTGGGTCGGCAGCGTCACCGACGGCGCCGCCATGCATGTGAAGGACCCGGTGCTGGAAGGCCACGCCACCCACACGCAAGCGGCGTCGCTCCTGATCGGAC
This sequence comes from Lentisphaerota bacterium, assembly GCA_016199105.1. Taxonomy (GTDB): domain Bacteria; phylum Verrucomicrobiota; class Kiritimatiellia; order JAAZAB01; family JAAZAB01; genus JACQHI01. Next base: position 1,318 of record JACQHI010000010.1, read on the forward strand.
TGCCGCGCGGCCGGTACGAGTTCACGATCCAGACGTTCGATCCCGGGGCCGGGCACGGGCCCTTTTCCCTGAAGGCCAATGGCGAGTTCGTCCTACGGGACATTGTAGCGAAGGCCGGCAAACTCCGGACGTGCACATTCCGCTGTACCTCGAACGGCTCCCCCGTTCACCTTGAATTCCTGCCGCATCTCGATGGCGATTTCCTGGTCAACTCGCTGGTCATCCGGGGGCCGGCCGGCGCCAGACTATTCCCAGTGTTCCGGACCGCGCCACCCGCTGTCATGCCGGTCCGCCGCGAGCTGGCGGCCCGGGGCGGGAGCGAGCCCCGGCGCGCCCTGCGCGGGATCTGCGACTGGCTTTTGGCCAACCGCAGGCCCGATGGATTTATCGGCGACATCTGGTATCGGGGCGGCTTTCACTGGTACACGACCTCCATGCCGCTTCGCGCCTTGTTGGCGGGCTATGACATCCTCGGCAAGCAGGCCTATCTCGATGCCTGTCTGGGCGCGCTCGATATATTTGTCGGCGAGCAGCTCCCGAACGGCGCCTTCATGAGCGTGTTTCGCGGGAAACCGACGGTTAAAATGGGGAAGGCCGAATTGGCCCAGATCATGAAATACCACCGGCTCCCGCTATCCGACATCGGGTCCGTGGTGACGACGCTGGCGGTGGCCTGCACGTATGCCTCGGGAGCGAGACAACGGCGATACGTGGAGAGCGTCCGGCAATTTTGCGACCGCTGGGCGCTGCATTTTCAGATGAAGGACGGCGGATTTCCCGACGGCCAATGGCCCGGCTACACGTCCGTTTACTCCTGCGCCACCGCCATCCAGGCCTCCCAGTTCTCGCTGGCTGCGAAAGTGTGTTCCAACCGGGCCTATCTGGATGTTGCGCGCCGGGCGATCGGGTTTCTGTTGCCGGACTGGCGGGAGGATGGACGGATGATCGGGCGGGCGCCGCACTGGACCGTGCGAAACCGCAAGCCGTTCGTCATGGAGACCCTCTATTTCGGCGACCAATGGTATTATGACGAGGGATTCATCACGACCGCTCTGCATGCCGTGGATGCGGGATTCCGGGCGCGGGTCGAACAGGCGTTGCACCGGCGCGTGTTCGGAACGCACGGCCTGTTCAAGGCGCTGAACGGCAGCACCTGGTGGCCGGTCCAGGACATCTGGAACAATGCGAAGAGCATCGGCATGGTCCAGACCCTGCTGCACGTTCACCGCGCCGGCCGGAGCGTGCCGGAACTGGATCGCGCCCTCGACGACATGCGCCGGATCCTGTGTGCGCCGGAATACGTCCGGCGCCTGGGCGTGATGCCGGAGGACGCGGAACGGCCGGCCTGCATCCACGGCCTGACGACCTGGAGCGGCATGCGCATGGAGGCCACAGGTTTTGCCGGCATGACCCTGGCCGAAACGATCAAGCCCGGTGTCCTTTACCTCGCGGCGCGCTGATGTTACCGCCGGACTCTCACCGGTTGATGTGGACGACCCGGGCGGGAGGGAACCCGTTGAACGGGGTGGATGAGGCGACGCTGTAGGCGCCGATGTTGACGCTATAGAGCAGATCGCCGCGCTCCAGGTCGGACGGAAGTTCCTCGGCCATCGAGATCACGTCCAACGCGTCGCAGGTCGGGCCGAAGACGGTGCAAATCTGGGCAGGGCCTTTTTTGAACGCGTTCATGTGGTAGTGGCAGTGGTCGAAGACGATGCCGGAAAAGGTGTGATACACGCCGTCGTCCACGTAATAGCAGAGCTTGCCGTCGCGCACGGCCTTGCCGATGATCTTCGAGACGGCGGTCCCGGCCGTCGCCACCATGAAGCGGCCCGGTTCGGCGAGGATCTGGATGTTCTTGGGGAAGAGCCGGTCCAGCTCGGCGTTGATCTTCCGGGCCAGTTCGCGGAACGGTTTCACGGTGGCGTCGTAGGGCGCCGGAAATCCGCCGCCGATGTCGAGAAGGTTCATCTTCGTGTAGCCGCGATCGTTCGCCTCCTTGTACACGTCGGCCGCGAGATTGATGGCCTGCACGAAATTCTCGAAGTTCGTGGTCTGGCTGCCGACGTGGAAGCTGAGTCCTTCGACGACGAGGCCCGCCTTGTCGGCCTCGAGGATGAGGTCCACCGCTTCGCCCGACGCCGCGCCGAACTTGGAGGAGAGCTCGACCATCGCGCCGGTGTTGGCGACTTTCAGGCGCAGGACGAGCCCCGAATGAGGGGCGTACTTCCTGATTTTTCGGATTTCCTCGGAATTGTCGTACGTCACAAGCGCCTTGTAGGGATCCAGCTCCTGCAACGTCTCGTTCGCCTTGATCGGATTGGCATAGATGATCTTGTCCCAAATCCAATCCTGCCGCTGTTTGATCGGCAAGTTCTTGATGCAGTCGTGCACGATCATGAATTCCGGCATCGACGCCACATCAAAGCTTGCTCCCGCATCGTAAAGCGTCTTGACGATGGCGGCATCCGGATTGGCTTTGACCGCGTAGTAGGCTTGGACGCGCGGCAGATATTTCCTGAAGGTGGCGTAATTCCGGCGCAGCACGTCATGGTCCACCACGAACAGGGGTGTCCCATGTTGCCTCGCCAGTTGTTGCAGTGTCTTGAGTGCGGCCATCTCGTAAACGGCGCGCTCGGCGAGCGCGCCCTACCTCGGATTGAAACTCCTATGCCTCAAGTTGGAATTCCCGTACCCTAGCATCGGCGAATCCGCTTGTCCATCCGAGAATACCGGGCCCATATGGGTCAGTCTCGAATGGGTGAAGCGTGGGTCCCGGCTCCGACTTGTCCCGCGCGGGGCGGGATCGGGACCACTCCG
>JACQHI010000183.1 GCA_016199105.1 Lentisphaerota bacterium
GTCGGTCTGCATTTGGATGATGAGGTCGAGGCGGGCGTCGCTGGAGAGATCGGTGATGCCGCCGCGTTCGGCTTCGGAGGGGGCGTAGGAGATGGCGCGGAGGGCGTCTTTGAGGGCGAGGCGGGTTTTGGCGGGGTTGACGCTGGTGCCGGGGATGAGTTTGCCGGCGGCGTCGTATTGGCCGGTTTGGAGGAGGGCGTCGAGATTTTTTTGCATGTCGGAGAGGTAGGCGGCGTTGGCGGTGCGGGCGGAGAAGAGGGCGCGGGCGCGGAGATCGGCGGGGAGCTGGGAGAGTTCGGCGGAGGAGAGGGTTGTGGGGAGGAGGCCGCGTTTGCGGAGGGTTTGCAGGGCGGGTGCAAAGGGGGTTGGTTTGGTGAACATGGGGGCTTGCTTCGCTTTCGCTCGCGGCGCGGGGGTGCCAGGGGGATTTTGGATTTCAGGGGAGGCGGAAGAGTTTTTTTAGGAGCCAGCCGGAGCAGACGGCGGAGAGGATGATGAGGGAGAGGAAGAGGCAGAAGAGGTTTTGTTTCATGGGAGTTTCGTTAATGCTTCTAGGGAGTTGTCGTTTGTCCAGCCATTTCCGATGATACAGATGTGGGCGATGTAGAGGGCGAAGGCGATGAGGAAAAACCAGGAGAAGAGGGTGAGGAGTTTCATGGGTCGGGGTAGGGGGAGGAGGGGGGGGTGAAGTCGTTGGTGTGGGCGGCGATGCCACGTATGAAACGGAATTCGTCGATCCAACCTTCGACTCCTTGTGCAGCGGCATCGTGCCAGTTGAAGCCGTAGCCGCCGATGACGAGGAGGTTGATGGAGGATCCAAAATCTCCGGAGTCGGATGCGGATTCGCCGACTCCGTCGATGAAAAGGAACCAGGTTGTTCCACTGCGATCGAGTTCTATATGGTACCAGGTGTTGGCGGATAAAGCTCGTGTACCGAAAATACCGTAGGTTTGATCGATTAAAACGTCGAGATTGGTCACGTGAGCAATGGCATCGCTCAATGCAAGATTGAAATCGATTATGGAAACGACGGCATCGAGGGTGGCAAGGCGCAGCCAAAAGTCGAGGGTGAAGTCGGTGCCTGAAGGGGCTAGGAAATCGGGGTTGGCAGGGACTAGGACGGCGCTGAGGCCGTCGGGGAGGTTGAGGGAGGCGCCGCCGAATTTGGATTGGGCGGTGTCTATTTGAGCATTGTTGGTGCCGTCGATGTAGGGGGAGTGAGCGTGGAGGGAGGTGTCGGGGAAGTTGGTGGCGCCGTCGGAGCCGTCGAAGTGAAGGAGGAGGACGATGTTGGTATCGGGGGCGGAGGTGATGACGCCGGTGGGGGCGGAGGAGGCGAGGATGGAGTTGAAAAGGAGGGATGAGGGATGAGACTTGAAACCTGAAAACAGCAAAAGGCAAACAGCAAATGGCAAAATGTAAAAGCGGGAGGTCATGGGATTTGTTCGAGTTGGCCGATGGCCCACCAGGCGTCGTTGCTGATTTTCATGATGGCGGCGGCGGAGTTGGTTTGTTTGAGTTTGAGGCCGTCGGGGGAGTAGAGGACGACGCCGTTGGAGGCGCCGAGGGTGAGGCGGTTGGTGCCGGTGCCGGACCAGCGGAAGTAGAGGGTGGCGCCGTCGGGAAAGTCGTAGGTGGCGTCGTCGGGGACCCAGGAGGTGACGCCGCCGGAGCCGGAGAAGTCGAGGAGTTTGCCGGAGTCGCCGGCGGCGATGGAGTAGTTGGCGTCTTTTTCGAGGCGCGTGACGATGGCTTGTTCGACGGCGTTGGATTTGTTGGCCCAGCCGGAGGCGCGATCGGCGGCTGTGGCGTTGGTGGGGGCTTGGGCGGCCGCAGCTGCAGCTTGGTCGGCGGCGAGTGCGTTGGTTGGGGCGGCGGCTTGGAGGGCGGCGAGGGTGGTGGAGTTGGTGCCGAGGTATTTGTTGGTGGCGCCTTCGGTGATGTCGTCGGTGGTGAGGACGACGGTGCCGGTGTAGCCGTTGACGCTTTGGACGGCGCCGCCGGAGGCGGAGGGGAAATTTGAGATGACCTCGTTGGTGCCGAGTTTGAGGCGGGGGATGATGAGGGTGCCGTGGATGGCGACTTGGTTGATGTTGGAAAAGACGATGTTGGTGGGGCCTTCGGTGGAGATGCGGGCGGTGGCGGTTTGGTTGGTGGAGCCGTAGAAGACGGCGGGTGTTGCGGTAGTGTTGGTGGTGACACCATTATAAGCCCACAGAAGGTTTGAAAAGACGCAATGGGCGAAGTTGTAAATCTCTTGGGGTAGGACGGCTTCTTCTTTCATCCAGGAAATACCGTCGGAGGAGGACCAGATTTCGCGCGTCGTCGCGGCTGCGGTTGCGCCGGTTATGCCACCATAGACGTACATTAAGCCGTTGATGGATTCGGCGGCGAGGCCTCTGCTTTTGTTCCAGCCGGCGGTGGTTGTGGCTTGGACCCAGTTGGTGAGATCGGAGGTCCACCAAACATCGTTGGTGAGTGTTGCGGAAATGGAGTTGTTGCCACCCATGACCCAGAGTTTTCCATCGTGAATGAGCGAGCCGAATTGATTGCGTTTGCTCCAGGGGGCGTTGTTGATTTTTGACCAGGTGGAGCCGGCAGTATCGGATACCCAGACGTCATTGGTGGAGACGCCTATGGCTGAGCCTCCCAAATAGACGAGGCGCCCATTAAAGGCCTGGAGGGCTCCGTCGATTCTTCCGAGCCATGGCGCATTGGTGACGATTTTTGTCCAGTTGGTTGCTTGGTTGTAGCTGGCCCAAACATCGTTGGTATATATGGCGAGGGCGTTGTTGTAGCCGGCTAGGAGAACGATGGAATTTGAAATGGCGGCAACGCTGTGGCCGTAGCGTGGATTCCATTCGGCGTTTGTAACGATGCGGGTCCAGTTGGTTCCGTTTTGGCTGACGAGGACGTCGTTGGTGACGCTGATGGCGGCGAGATTGTAGCCTCCGAAAATATACATTTTGTTGGAGAAGGCGAGCATGGGGAGGGATTGGCGGGCGGTGTAGCCGGTGTTGGTGGTGGAGGTGGCCCAGGCCATTCCGCCGGTGGAGTAGGGGGGGAAGGAGAGTTCGCCGATTTTTCTGATGGCGTAGGTTTGGAGGTCGGGGTCGCCTTGGGCGGGGAAGCTCCACCAGTCGTCGGCGGAGTTGGA
>JACQHI010000185.1 GCA_016199105.1 Lentisphaerota bacterium
TGAACCGTTGAACCATGCCCAACAAAGGAGCTACGGCGCGGGTTGGCGCAGAAAGACGGGCTCGCCGGTCAGGCGCAAGACCGTCCTTCCCTTGACCGGGGCCGCCTGCCCCGTACCGCCGAGAAGTTTACGGACTTCGAGCGGACCCTCCATGCCGGCCGGCAACGTGAAGGAGAGCGGCTTGTCCCGGGTCGTCCAGGCCACCCAGCGCGGACCGTCCGGACACTCGAACCGGTACAGGTGCGCGGTGGGATCGCCAGCGGCCACGCGCTTCGCGCCGCGGGCCCCCTTGAGACACGTTGCCATCGTGTTATAGGCCACCAGGCCGGGCTTCGGCTGCGGAAGCGGCAGCACGCGGTAGAGCCCGTGGATGTCCGGACCCGCGTTATTTTCGCGGCTCTCGCTGAACTTGTACCAGACCAGCGCCCGCGCGCCGCCCGCCAGCGTGACGACATAGGTGCGCACCATCCACGCCGCCTGCTGCCGTTCGTCCAGTTTCACTTTGAAGCCGAACTCGGGGAGATAGGGCGTATTGGTGTCCGGCGCGTCAACGCCCTGATAGCCGAATTCGGAAATGACGATCGGCCGGACCGGCCCCCCGTGTTTCTTCATCAGCTCGCGCAAGTCCTGCAAATCCTTCTCCCAGCTTTCCGGAGGAGTTTTGCGGTAACCGTGCTGGGCCAGGGCGTCCGAATGCTTGAGAACGCCCAACGCCATCGCCTGGCCAAGCCAATTCGTATCGATGTTCCAGGTCGAACAGGTCCACACCTGCGCCTCGGGATCCTCCGCCTTGACCGCGGCATAGGCGGAACGGACGAGGTCCACATATTCCGTGACGGAGCCGTTCCAATAAAAAGTGGCATTCGGTTCATTCCATATTTCCCAGAGCTTGACCTGCGCCTTGTAGTGCCGCACCGCGGCGCCCATGAAACGGCCGTAGTCCGCGACATCGCGAGGCGGAGCCGAGTCCGGCATGGGCGAAAAAAACCGCTTCTCCAACCGGGCCCACTCCGGCGTCGAAGCGGATTGGGACTGCACGACCAGCCCCAGCTTGGCGATCTCATCGAGATCCGGTCCCGTCCAATCGTATGTCCCGCGCTCGGGTTCCATGCGGCTCCATTTCGGAAACCAGACTCTTCGAACGAACCCCACGCCCGTCATCTTGGCGAGCCTCAGTTCATTTGAACTGCCAGCCATGGTTCCAAATGGGCTTTCGGGATCCGCCGGATCGTCCAGATGGCTCACCAGCACGCCGAACGCAAACTTCTTTTCGACCAGCGTCCGTCCGTCACCGGCCAGCAACGCAACCCGCGCCGGATAGAAGCCCGGTGCCAGCTCCTTCAGTTCGTCCTCCATTCGCGCGTGAGAAGCGGCATCCCATTCGGGCTTCGCCTGCCGGCGAAAAATTTCGCGCCCGTCCGCATCGGTCACGATCAGGAGCACATTCTCCGGGCGATAGCGCGGATCCGGAGCGTACAACTCAGCGAACAGCCGCACGGGCACGCCCTGAGGCAGGACGTTCGACGCCTCCTGGGTACCCAGGCCCACGGCCACATCCTCCGCGGGACGGTAGGACGGCCGCTCCTCCTTGACCGCCAAGGCAACGGCATCCACCTCGACCACTCCGTTTGCCGCACGGATGACGGAACGGAAGGCATCCAGATAGGAAGCGACCGGCAGCTGGAGCGTCAGGCTGAAACGTTGCCAGGTCTCTTTCAGGGCGAAGGTCTCCGACACCGACCAAGGCTTCAACAGATTCTTGCTCTGCAGGCCCCGGTTCAGCGCGTTCTGGAGTTCCAGGACAAGCGACGCGTCTCCCTTCACCGAACGCGCCCAGACCGACAACTCATAAACGGCCTTCGGCTCCCGCAGGTTAATCCAGGGCGCGCCCACCGAGCCCCTCCCGGCAAGGCGCAACACGCGGGTTCCATGGTAGGCGTTCGTACACGTCTCAATCTGCACCTCGCCGCCGCACACTTCCCACTCCATCAAGCCCGCCTCAAACGAGCTGTTGGGCAACAAATTAGGCTGGCCATCCGATTTCCGTTCCGTCTCCGGGGATGTCACGGGCATATTCGTCATGATTGCCTCCGCCAGGGTTGTCATCGCCAGTAGAACCGCCATCACAGCCGTCGCATATTTGCACATCTTGTTCTCCTATCAAGGCGATACCATCTATTCACCCTGACTGTGACACTCCCCTCTTATTCGGCACCTGGCGGCACGAAGGCCACCGTCGCCTGCAGGGCGTGGTAGCACATACAGCCGGAACTGCCCTCGACCTGGACAATCACCCCGCCCGCCGGAACGATGTTGATCAGGCAGCCGGGCCGCATCCCGAGGAAAGCCATGAGCGCCTTGCCGGTTCCGACGTCCATCATCATGGTTTGCCCGTGTCGATAAAAGAGCATCCCGGCGGAGGCCGACATCTGTCCGCACGCGCCGCCCGGATCGATGCTCCAGGGTCGTGATCCATCCTGGTGCTTCACGACCACCCCCGTGCGAAGATCAAAAGCCTGTGGGCGTCCAATAATGCGTTCGCCCGGAATGACCGGCCGCACGCGATTGCCAATGGCCTCATTCCACAGCGGCGCGCCGTCCTTCGCCGAAAGCGCCATCGCGCGGCGCTTGTCCTCGTCGCCCCTGACCCGGCCGTAGGCGCTGTAGATACCACAGAGCAACACCATGTCATGCTTGGCGATGAGGCACAGACTGCTCTCCCATCGCCCGCAGCCGGCGAGATTCACCTCCCGTTCCCACACCGGCTTGCCGGTCGCTAGGTCCAGCGCCACCACCGTGCGCAGGTATGGCTTCACCTCGGACTTCACCGGCGCCGGCGGTTCTTCAACAGCGTCCCCGTGGCCTTCCCCGTCCTCCTGCTCTTCCTTGGCTTTCTTCGCTTCCGCCGCGATCTTCCTAGCTTGGGCGGCCCTGGCGGAGGCCGGCGGGTCGAGCACAACCGGCGCTTTGGCCTCTCCCCGGTGTTCGACAAAGAGCACCTTGCTCGCCTGGGCGTAGCGCTCCGGCGAAGCCTGGCCGCCCTGGAGGGCGAGCGTGCTGTTGCGGATCACATCACCCTCATAAGACCATTTCAGTTTGTCGGTCCCGAGGTCATAGGCAAAGACCGCATCGCTGAACTGGTAGCCCGAGGAGGAACTGCCGATGAGCGTGTCTCCTTCCACCGCCACGTAGGCCCACTTCCCGCCAGACCCGTTCGTCCGCGCGGGTACCGCATAGGTCGCGCGGGTCTCGCCCGTCAACAGATCCAGCCGCTGGCACTGCTTGCCGATGGCCACAAAAAGCCCCTGAGAGGAAACGGCGAGATTGCCGCAGTCGCCGGTGATATAAATCCGTTCGGCGCCGGGCAGCTCGCGCTCCCAGTAGGGCACGCCATTGTAGGCATCGAAGCTCAGTAGGAGCGGTGCATTCTCCAACGCCCGCAGTCCCTGCACGAACATGCGGCCGTCCAAAGATAGCGGGGCTTCGCTCCGGCGATGGCGTTCCTGCATCTTGTCCGGCCCCGGCTCGCCGTACCAGAGCACCTCCGGCTTGCCCCGCACGCGCTCGTCGTCGGAGGAGCCCGTGTTGCCCGCGTCCGCGTATTGGTGCGTCCAGTCGCGCGCACCCGGCAACCGGCCGCGAACGAGTTTCGTCCAGTTGCCCTCGCCCGCCAGTTTGACATCCGTGATGGTTCCCGCGGCCGCCCATCCCGCGGCCAGACGGCTCGGCTCATCCTCGCCCTCCAGAGAACCCTCATAAAGCACACCCCCGCAGGGCTTGAGCACCCGCAGGACCTCGCGCGCCGTCACCTCGCTCGCACTCAAGCCATCAACCACGGCCAGGTTCGCGAAGTACGGCGGATATGGCCATCCATTCGTTCCGTCGGGCGGCATCACGTCCACGATCACCTTTGTCCCATAGGCGCCCACGGTCGACAGCGCCTCGCGTGCTTTCGCTGCCTTGACCAGATCGGATTCCGCGACGTGAACGAGCAATCCCGTGCGCTTGGCCAATGCATACGCGACTCGAGCGCTGTCCCCGCCGATCACGAGTCCATAGCCGCGCTGCACCCCGACATCCTTGGCGATCGCCTCCGCCAGAGCCGCCGCGCGCGCCATCGCCGCATCCGCCGGGAACGGGTCCGCCGTCGGCTTCGCGGCGATGGCCGCCGGTGTCCCATTTCCGAAACAATGCAGCCGCCCCTTGTCCGTACTCACGACCAGCCGGCCGTTGGCGACCGCCAAGCCCTTGACCCGCCCCTCCACATGGGCCTTCCAGACTTCTTTGCCCGTGGCGGCATCCAACGCAACAACCTCGTTCTCCCCGCCGACCAGCACATGGGGACCCGCCACCACGATCGCTTGCAGGTTGGATTTCGCATAAATCCACTGCAATACCGCCTTAGGAACCGGCCGCTTGCGCCCGGCCGCGTCGTAGGCCACGCGATCGATCGCGCTGACGCCGTTCGCCTGGACCGCCCCCCCCCGGCCGGCCCGGAGCGGATCCGGTCCCGTCAGCCGGACATAGCGGTTGCTCGTGGCCACCAACTGACGGGTACCACTCCAGTACTCCACATGTTTGCCGTCTGGCTTGTAACCGTGAAGCACGTTCTGGGTGCCGACATAGAAAAGGTCACCCACCAACACCCCGTAGTCGCCACTGACCAGGCCCTTGCCGGCCACAATGTCGTAGGCGTTTTCCATGGATCCACGCAGAGCGCCATCCGGACGCGCGTACGCCAGGGGCACGGTGCGGCCGTTCGGCACATAGACCTGATCCGCCGAGGCCAGCAGGTAGCCGTTCGGCGCGAGAATCACTTTGGCCTTTTTGAGAACCTGTGTGGCGTTCCAGACCAGCTTGCCGTCCTGCGCGTCCAGAGCAACAACGGCCGTCCCCCGGGCCGGGAAAAGACCCGCGCCGCAGTAGGCTACGCCCCCATCCACCAGCACGCCCGTTCGCACCGGCCAAAGCGACATCATCCGCCCCGCACCCAGTATCCGCGTCATCCCCGGGATCGGCCGCGCGCTCCAGATCCGGGTTCCCGTCCGGGCGTCGAGGCAATAAACGAAGCCGTCATCGGACCCGGCATAGACCCGGCCATCGGCGAAGGTGGGCTTGCCCTCCGTCTTGTCCCCCATAGCCTTGGCGACGGTGGAAGCCCCGAGCGGACCTGGGGTGAGCGAAGTCGAACCAGTCGCGGGGGCGAAGGTGGGCGCAAGCCGCACCGGACCCTCCGTGAAGAACGTCCAGCGCCGCGCCCCCGTGGCGGCGTCCAGCGCGTGCACGCCGTTATCCACCGACGATCCAAAATAGACGGCGTCGCCCGCAAGCGCCACATGCGTGGCGTCGTCGAAGTCGAGTTTGGGCAGTTCGCCCCAACCCGGTTGCGGGTCCGGCCACGCGCGCGTCGGCTCGGCCGGCGGCACATAGGCCCACAGTTCCGCCAGCGGCAAGGCCAGTGCCTCGCCCGAGACGCCGCTTCGCGCCGGGTCGTGCATGTAGGTCAGCCAGTCCTCGGCCGACAGCGTCGTCGCCACACCCCAGGCCAGCGCCGTCATCAATGCAATTTTGACTCTCATTTGACGACAGCATCCCCGCGCCCGCGGCCCAGGCGGACAAATGCGCGCGCCTTCATGGGTTTCCCCTTCCACGCCAAGCCGCTGCGCCGTTCCGGGTTGAGGATGACGACGTCGGTTCCGTCCGGCGTGACGATTTCAAGCGCTTCCGTCCGGAACAGCGCGCCACCCTCGGTCTTGAGCGGAGTCACCGTGACCTTCGGCTGCTTGCCCTGGAACGGATAGAGCACCGTGCTAAACCCCGTGATACCCAGGTGCCCAATCGGCATCCAGCGGCGCGCGCGCAGGCCATACCGTTCATAGGCGTGGCCGAGATGATCCACCTCTGCGCCACCGAAATCCTTGCTGGTGTCCAGTCGGTGCAGACCCTCCGTGCGCCCCTGCACCAGCAGGCAGGCGGTATGTCCGTCGGTGCGCACGGCGCCCGGTCCGACGACGCGGAACGCCGTCGGCGCATGCCAGTACTGCGAGACGGCCCGGTTGAACGTCGGGTGGTTCAGATTCTCCACCGCATCCAGCACCACAACGTAGCCCGGATCCTTCACCAGCAGCACCGTACGGCGGACTTTCGCCTCAATGTTGGGCGACACATTCAACGCATCGCGGCCATACACGAAGTAGCGATAGGCCCGGTGAGTGGCGGAGAAATATTCCACCCGCTTGTCCGAATGCCACTGCACGTCCTGCCCTTCCACGAGCCGGCTGTCATACACCATGCCGTCGATCAACATAAGGTTGTGACTCTCGGGCTGGCGGAACAGCGTGTCGAGCGGATTGGCATAGGGTCCGAACCGGCACAATTCCTCCAGCAACGGTTTGCCAAACGCCCAGAAATTCATACTGAGCAGATCCCAGTGCGAATGCCAGCCGCCGAATGGCCCGAAGTTGAGATTGACGTAGGACGAACGCGAGGTGTCGCCGTTCCGGAGGACAACGAAACCGGAGGGTTTCAGCAGGTACCCGTGCGTCCGGTCCACGCCCAGGAACGGATCCTTCTTGAAGCCGGGCAGACGAGAGACCATCGCCTGGAGCGTCGGCAGGCTGTCGTGAGCGCCCCACCCCGCGTCGCCGTAGGTGGGGAAGCCGTACGTGGGCGGCGGCGCGGCGGTTTTGACGTACCATTGGCATGCCCGGCGGAGGGTGGCACTCACCTCGCGCTCATGCCCGCGCAACCCGCCGAATCGCCGGGCAATCTCATAGGGTTGGCTGAGCGCACTCACGTGCATCATGCCGTAGCCCCAGACTCGCTCCTTATTGCCGCCATCGGCATAGAAACCCTTCCGCGCATGGTCCACGACCATCCGGGAAGCCTGACGATCCCAGGCCGGGCTGGCGCGAAACTCGGGAAACACACGGGCGATATGCAGAAGCGTCGTGAACGCGACCGCCTGCGCGTTATAGCCGGGAATGAAGGGGCCCAGCGTGGCGCTGGTCGCCCGGCCGAACCCGAGAAACAGACGCAGGAGCTGGGAAGCCGTGCGCGGTGGAATACCGCCTCCGTGGATGAGGGCCAGATAGATGGCCTGGAGGATTGACCACTTGGAGGTCGCCTCGAGGAAGTTGAACGTCAACTGCCGTATGTCGGCCCAGCGCGGATGCCGGCGCGCCCCGTCGAACTGGCCGACCATGTCGATCAGGAAATCGCGATAACGCGCCTCGCCGGTTTGAATGAAAGCCGCCAGCGCCGGCTGGAGCCAGTGCAGGCGATGCAAGCCGCAGATGTTGTCGCTGACCTGCCCTTCCGGCCACCAATCGATCGTCGGGCCGAACTGAATCACCTGCTTGTGCCAGACCGGGAGCTTGTGATTGAAAAGATTCCGGAGCACGGCGGAATCCGGCGCCGGCCTTTTGATCCACCCTTCGCGGATGAGCGCCCATTCGCCCTGGAGGGCGACGCGATGATAATCGGCCAGGGCAGCATAGGCGGATTCGTATTTTCCCGCCCGTCCAAACCGGATGGCTTCCGCCAGCGGGCCGGCTTTCCGGGCCCCCGGCGGCACGCGCAGCGATTTCCAAAACTCACGATCATCGATATCCGTGGCACGGGCCGGTATGAGGGCATTTTTCATCGCGGTTCCTTAGCGTGTGTTTCAAGAAGGCATCTTCTCGTGTTGCGGGTAAGGCGAGCAGTGAAGCCCGCATAGCCGGAATTGTCAACGCCAGAGTTCCAGGCCGGGGCATAGGTGCTCAGGCTGGAGTCTTGCCGAGAAGAAAGCCCTACAGCGTTACTCGGCGCCAACACCGAGATAGGTCCTCAGTTTCTCGTTTTCGAAGAGATCCTCGGCCCGCTGCTCTTTGGTCACCAGCGAAACGAGCCAGCCGGCGACGAAGGAGGCCGTCATCGAGACAATAGCGGGGTTCTTGAGGGCAATCAGGCCGATAGGCTTGCCATCCGGGCCTTTGTGGCCGAACACGTCGCCCCAGACCGTCGGACTGACGATGATCATGCCCACGGACAGGAACGCACCCACCAAAATTGCGCAGACCGCGCCGGCCGTGGTGAACCTCTTCCACAGGATGGACAGGAGGAGAGCCGGGAAGTTCGCACTGCAGGCGATTGCGAACGCCAAGCCCACCATGAAAGCCACGTTTTGCCCCTTAAAAAGGATGCCAAGAAGGATGGCACAGATTCCGAACACGACCGTCGCCTTCTTGGCCGTGGCCACCGCCTCCTGCTCCGTCGCCTTCCCTCTTTTAATGACGTGGACATAGACGTCGTGCGAGTATGCAGACGCGCCGGCAAGGGTCAGCCCGGCCACCACAGCGAGAATTGTCGCAAACGCGACTGCGGCTATGAATCCCAAGAACGGCGTGCCGCCAAGCACCTCGGCCAGGAGCGGGGCTGCCATGTTGCCGCCCTTGTCGAAGTGCGCAATGACGTCCCGGCCCACCAAGGCGCACGCTCCGAATCCGACAATAGGGATAATGCAGTAGAAGTAGCCGATGCACCCGGTCGCATAGAGCACCGAGATCCGGGCCGCCTTCGCGTCCCGGACCGTGAAAAACCGTTGAAGAATGTGCGGCAAGCCGAGGAGCCCAAACATGAGCGCCAGCCCGAGGGAGATGGCGTCGATCGGGCTCGTGACCAGGCCGCCGGGCTCCAGGGCCTTCCGGCCGACCCGCGCGGTCACGCCAGAGACTGTCTCGCTGCTCTGCGTGACGGCATAATACAGGTTGCCGGGATTGAAATCGAACTTCGCGAGAACGATAATGGCCATGACCGACACGCCAAAGAGGAGCAGGCAGGCTTTGATGATTTGCACCCAGGTGGTCGCGAGCATTCCCCCAAACAGCACATAGACGAGCATGACGCCGCCGACGATGACCACGGCCCATTCATAAGGGATGCCGAACATCAACTTGATGAGGTTGCCAGAGCCCACCATCTGGGCGATGGTGTAGAAGAGGACGGTGAGAATGCCGCCGATGGCGGAGGCAATTCGAACGGGTTTTTGCCGGAGCCGGAAGGACACCACATCGGCAAAGGTGAACTTGCCGAGATTGCGAAGTGGCCCTGCGATGAGGAACATCAGGGCCGGCCACCCGACGAGCCATCCCGTGGCGTAGATCATGCCGTCGTAACCTTTGAGGGCAACCATGCCCGCGATGCCGAGAAACGAGGCGGCGCTCATGTAGTCGCCCGCAAGCGCGAGGCCGTTTTGAGCGGCGCTGATCTTCCGGCCGGCCGCGTAGAATTCCTTGGTCGTCTTGGTCCTCTTGGCCGCCCAATAGGTGATGAACAGAGTGATAGATACGATTGCGAAAAAAAAGAAGATGGCGGATGCCGTGGGTGAGCCTAAAGTGGTCTGCATGGGAATAGCCGTTGGCATATCGTATTCCTCACTCTTTCAGATGGTCCTTGAGTCTCTGGACTTCCGGATCATAGGACTTGTTCGCCCAAAAGACGTAGATCACCGTCAGCACCCACGACAGGACGATGACAGAGACTCCCAACGGTATGCCGAGCGTTGTGCTGTTTCCGATCTCGCGCATCAACAGCTTCTTGTTGTAGCCGATGAGCAGGATATAACCGTAGTAGATTGCGAAAAGGAGAATGCTCAATATCGAGGATACTCTCCATCGCCTGGCCACAAGATGCTTGAATTCGCGGGACTCCAGCACTTCATGGACCGACTTCACTTTTCTGGCCATCCGAACCTCGCGTTGTTAATCGCTTTTCTTCCCTTCGTGAACTTGGCGTGCTCCACGTTCAAGACCATTCCCGCATCCATCGTGCGACTGTTGCGCTTCTTGTGGCTGAACCGATTATCATTCCCCACCTTCCGGCGGCGGCCAGTCGCGCCGACATGGCCGCCCTACAAAAGGAAACACCAAGCAGGCACGCGTTCCACGCTACCGACTGCCTTCCACCCTCCTCCGCTCATGGGTCCTTCGCCTTGGCTTTCGGTTTGGCTTGCGGCTTTGGCTTGCGGCTTTGGCTTGTCCGCTTTCGTCGATGCAGCCTTCCCGTCCGCGCCTTTTGTGGGGCCAGACGGAGCACCGTCGGCAGTGTCCCCATTGTCCATGGCGGCAGTGCTGGATATCGTCTTTTCGGGCGGGACATCCACCTTCACCGGGGTGAACCCCTCCTCGGTCATTTCCAACGCGTTCAAGATCGGGACATTCGCGGCGGTCGGCTCCTTGGCCGCGGAAACGAATTCCAGCGTCAGCGTATCGGACGCCTTGATGCCCTTGAATTCCTTGACAAGCGCGGTGCTCGGCGCGCCGGCTTCCTTGACAATATCCAAGCCTTTCAATACCGGCTGGCCTTGGAGTTTCACATCGAACACACGCTGGCCGGGCTTGGCGTCGGCGTCCGGCTCGGCGAAGTGGAGGCGCACGGTGAACGCGCGCCCGGCGGCGGGTTTCGGAGCGCCGAGGCCCAGCGGAGTGAAATTCGAACAGCGGTCCTGCCCGCCCATGCCCAGATACGTCAGCGCCTCCGTGCCGATGCCCGGATCCGTCATAAAGAAATTGACGGCCAATTGGTCCTTGTTCAGGCCGGCGGACTCCAGTGTGGCCCAGGAAATGGCCATCTCCACCGTCCAGCCGTTGGTGCCGGCCATTGCGGCGCTCTCCCAGGCAGGGTTCCACGCCCAGTTCAAAGCGTTGGTTGATTCTCCGGACATCGCTTCGGCACGGGTGCCGTCGGGCGTCATGCTGAAATGGACCGATTTCCGCGCCGCCGCATCGCTGACGATCAAGCGCCACACGTTGTCCTTGGCTGCCAGCGCATCCGGCTTGCTCTGCCCCTTCTGCCAAGCGCGCGGCTCGACCTGAAAGGCGCCATGGGAGGTGCCCGCGGTCTTGACGGCGCGCGGCGGCCGGAAAATCACCGGCGGACGCTGAACCCCGACGTAGAAATTCTTGTCGTCGTGGCGGAACACAACGCGCGTCTCGGTGTAAGGCAGCACCGGCGCACAGTTCGTGGACAGCAGTTCGTCCCGCCAGCACGCCTCATCCAGCTTGCCATCCACCGCTATCGGAACAGCCGCAGATAAGGACCGCAACGGCTTGAAGAAATCCAGTTTCAGCGCGGCCTTTTGGATCCCGCGATAGCCGGAGCCGTAGAGCCAGGGGCGATCCGTGCCTTGGATGGGCACGCGATCGGCGCTGATCCAATACGCCCCGAAGCCTGGCAGCATCTCCACCGTCAGGGGCACCCAAACGGAGGGGCGAAGCGGGCGGCGATACCAGAGGCCGGTCTGCGCATCGCGCATGCCCTGGGGATACGGCAGGGGATGATCGGCGTTGGGGAAATCGTCCGGCGTCTGAAGTTTGTCCTGACGGGGAAAGCCCAACCACAGGTTGCCGTCCGCGTCCCGGCGATCGCCCGGCGCCCCGAAGTTGAGATGGGCTTGGCGCACGCGAGTATCCACATCCCGCTCGTAGAACTGGGACCAGTCCTCGTTGAGACGCCGCTCAGCGGGGGCCATGGCCAGACTGCCGCGAAACGGATAATTGCATACACAATGTCCGTTTTCCTCGGAGATGATCAGCAGTCCGAGCGCGGCCAGTTGGGGGGTAGTGCAACCGGTCTTCACGCCTCCTACGGAATGAGCGCCGCTGTTATCCGCCAGGTCATAGATGCTGAAGTGGCCGGAAATCAGGTGCCCCGCGTAATAGGACTGGCCGCACACGGGCGCCTCCCCGTAAATTTTCGGCGCCAATTCGCCGGTCAGCGGATGGAGTCCCGGCGCCCACAGGATATCCTTGTTGACCGACCGTCCGCCCCAGGCGCGGCCGGCCGGATCCTTCATGGTGTTGGAGGCGCCCGCCACGATGGCGGGCGGCTTGGCCGTCCCGGCCTGCTGCAGGGTCGGAACGGATCCATCCACGGTCACCGAGGCCCAGCCGTTGTTGACCCCATCGGCCGCCCAGTCGCCGAACAGGTGCCGACGCACGATCGGCTCGTCCCGGCCGTCCGCCTTCGCCGAGGCTACGGCGGACAAGCCGTCGTGCGAGTTAAGCGTAACCGCAAACCCGAAGCTTGACGGCTTCGTTCCGGCGATCTTCTGAAGCTCAGCCCATGGCAGAACCACTACGGTCTTCGTCCCATCGGCCTCGCGTGTGCCCGACACCTCGACGGCCGGGAAGACAGCGCCATTGCCCGGACTCCACGATGGCGGCGTCTTGTCCGCCAACGCGACCGCCACCCGCACGTTGAACACGCCGCGCTCGTAGAGCCCGTAACGCTGTTCAGGCGGACGCAGATCGAAGAAAAGCTCCCAGACGTCCTGCGGCGTCACCGTCGGATCGCGCGTGGTCAGCGTCACGACCAGCCCCTTCTCGGCGGCCTCCAGTCGCACGGTGCCGGAGTGGTTCGTGTTCACATCCACCGGCCACGTCTGGGGCGTCTTCAAGGAGATATTCGTGGGCGGGACATAGAAGCCATAGAATTTTTTCTGCTCGCCCGTACGCGCGTCGAGTTGGATGAACGCGTCGCTCTTGCCGCGGAAATAGGCCTTGCCCAGTTGGAGATAGACAAAGTCGTCGTTGAGCCGGGCCCCGCGCAATAGATCGGCCTTCCCCAGCCCCGGCGGCATCAAATCGGAGACAGAAAACAGCAGGCCATCCACGTCGATGATCTGGGGCGTTTGGCGGGGGATGGGACGGGTCCACAACACCTCGCCGTTATAGGCATCCACCGCGGTCAGCGCGGTTTCACTGAACATAACATAACGGCCATTGCCGGCGGTGGGGCCCGGGGCGCCCTCCCCCGCAAGTTGCACCTGTCGCGTGGCCGGCCCGCCGAACCAGAGGTGCCGCAAGGGCCATTTCACGCGCTGGTCGGTCGTCTGTTCCTTGGGATTCGTGTTCCAATCCAGCGCGCCGGGCAGTTTGCCGCGCACCACGCGCACGGCGTCCGCCGCCGGACGAAGTTCCTTGTCGATGGCGCCGGTCGCCTTGACCAGCGCATCGGCTTCGGTCGGTGGAAGGCCCGGAAACATCAGGACTCCGCCGCACGGACGGAGCACACGATAAAGCTCCTTGCCGGAAAGACCCGATTCGGAGGCCGTGCGCGGACGTGAGTCCCGTTGGGACGGGCCAACGTCCCTCACGGGAGCGCCCGGCCCACCACTCGTGCCGGCCACGATGACGGCATTGGCGAAATACTGGGCGAAGGGCAAACGATCGAGCCGCTCCACCGTCTGCACGTGGATGCGGGACCCGTACAGGGTTGTGTCGGACAGCAGACGTTCCCGCAGGGCTTGCGCCGCGGCGGTGTCCGTCAGAACGGTCACGATGCGAAGCTGGGTCTGTTCGGCGAGTGTCCGGGAAAGCTGGGCGTCGGGATCGCCCAGCACCAGCGCGAAACCGCGATCCACCTTTTCCGACGCAAGAGCGTCGATTATTTTGGATTTTAGATTTTCGATTTTGGATTTTTGTGAATTCTGACTACCAACTGACGACTGATCACTGGCCATTGACCGCTGACTGCTTTTACCTTCCTCCTGAACCCTGAACCCCGACTTGTCCGCCGTAGCCTTCGCGGAGGCGGAACCCTGAACACCTCCCCCCTTCCCCTCCCCCGGCTCGAAGCAGGTGATCACACCCCGGCTCGTGGCAACGAACAGCCGCCCATCGGCGACGGCCAGTTCGCGCGCCTCGCCTTCCACCGGTGCTCGCCAGAGCTCACCGGTCCCGGGCGCATTCGTCACGCCGGCCTTTCCGGAGGCCGCCGGTTCGGCCGAGACCGAGCCGTCATGACCGAGCAGGAGCGTAGTCCCCGCCAGAGCGATCCCGTAGGCATGGCGGGCGTAGGGTTGCCCCTTGTGGACGATGGCGCTCACCTTGCCCTTGGCGTGGATCTGGGTGCGATACAGTTTGGTCCAGATGGACAGTTGTGGAACGACCTCGGCGCCCCAACATTTGCCCGTCTGACCGTTGGTCAGGACATAGGGCTGGATCATCAGCACGCCGCTCCGGTGGCTGGCGTAAGAATATAAACGGCTGTTCCCGTCAATCGTCAGCCATGTTCCTCCGGCGCCGGGCTGACCGCCCCGGATCCAAGGGATCGGCTTTCCCGTGCGACGGACAAACGGGGTCGGTCCCGAATTAGCGTTGGGCACGAGCAGGAGCTCGCCGCCGGCCAGCAGCGGCCCCTGCGGCGTACCCCCGTTGCTGTCTTCACACCAGAGCACGCGACCCGTGGCGGCGTCGAGGGCATACCGGAAGATGCCCTCCGCGGGCCACATCCCCGCCACGCCATACACAGCGCCGTCGGCCACGAGAATACCCGTCCGCACCGGCCAACGGGAAATCATCCGGTGCTGACCCACCAGCCGTTCGTCGGAGGGGGCCGCATTGAACTTCCAGACCAGCTTTCCGTTGACCGCCTCAAGACAATAGATGACGCCGTCGTCCGATGCGAAATAGACCCGGCCCTTCTCGATTTGAGGAGCGAACCGGACCGGCCCGCCCGTGATAAAGTGCCATTTCTCCCGCCCCGTTTTCACCTCGAGCGCGCGCACGGTATCATCCGACGACGACCCGAAACACACGATGCCTTCCGCGACCACCGGCGACGGCGCGTAATCGAAATCCAGGCGATTGACGAGATGGAAAGGATCGGGCCAGGCGGGAGCCGGGGGCTGGGGGCAGGCATAGCTCCAAGCCTGCTTCAAGGGAAGGGAGAGCTTCTCCTCCGTGGCGGCGCTCCTCTGCATGTCATGCCGGTAGGTCGGCCAGTCGCTCGTGCTTCGTAGTCCGTCGGCTGACGGATCACTTCGCAGAGCAGCGGCAGCCAGACAGGGAAAGGACGCCAGTCCCAACACAACCGGAAGGACACCGGCCACCCATCGAAATGTCCGCATGAATCGCGCCATGCGTCAATCCAACCACACTCACCCCTGACTGTCAAAGCATCCCGATTGTTACTGACAACGGCGGCTGGTTATTCGATATCTGCCTGCCCTATTTCGCCTGCCCCTTGTCCGACACTTCCGGGGTATGCCGCACGATGCGCCCCTCGATGAGATAGATCAGGTCCTCCGCGATATTGGTCGCGTGGTCCCCGATACGTTCCAAGTGCCTGGACACATGCAAAATCTGCAGGACGGATTCGAATGTCGTCGGATCGCGGATGACGGCATCCTTGACTTGCTGAAATATTTCGCGGTGAATTTCATCGATTTCGATGTCGCCGGCGCAGACTTCCCGAGCGGCGGCTTCGTTGAGATTCACGAAGGCATCCAGCACCTTTTTGAGCATCGCCTGCACCTTGTCGGCCATGGCGCCGAGCCGGTGGGGAATCTCCACCCGGGGAAGATCGCAGAGGAAAAGCCCCCTTTCGGCGATATGCACGGCCAGGTCCCCGATACGTTCCAGGTCCTGGTTGATTTTCAAAACGGCGATGATATAGCGCAAATCCCCCGCCACCGGCTGGTAGAGAGCGAGCATTTTCAGACACTCCTCCTCGACGTCAACCTCCATGGCGTTGATCTGCGCCTCGCGCTCGATCACCGAACGGGCCAGGGCCGGATCCCGGTTCTCCTCCGAGCGGACCGCCGCGCGCACGTCGCTTTCCACTTCGGCGCTCAACGCCAGGATCTGGCGCTTCAATTTGTCGATTTCCCGCTGTAAGGCGATGTTCATGGTGTTGGCGCTCCCTTATGTGTGGCGGTTGTATTCCAGGTTTCAGGGTTCAGGGTTCGGTGTTCGGGAATCATATTCATAAGAAACATCCTTTCGCATTTCAGTCACGACCATCGAAATCCTGCATCTGCACTTCGACGTTGGGAGTTGGACGTTCAGTGTTCGACGTTCCTGCCGCCCCGAACCCTGAACACTGAAACCTGATTCCCCACCCCCTCACCCGAACCGCCCTGTGATGTAATCTTCCGTCCGTTTGTCCTTCGGATTCTCGAACACCTGCGGCGTCTCGCCGAATTCGACCATTTCCCCCAGCAACATGTAGGCGGAGGAATCCGAGATGCGCGCCGCCTGCTGCATGTTGTGGGTGACAATGACGATCGTGTAGTGTTCGCATAAAGCCAGCATGAGCTCTTCGATCTTGGCCGTCGAGATCGGATCCAGCGCCGAGCACGGTTCGTCCATCAGGATCACTTCGGGCTCGACGGCCAGCAGCCGGGCCACGCACAGCCGCTGCTGCTGATCGAGCGGCAGCGCCGTCGCCAGGCTGTCGAGCTTGTCCCGCACCTGCTCCCATAACCAGGCGGCTTTCAGGCTTTTCTCGGCCATCGCGTCCAGCGCCTGGCTGTCGCTCAGGCCCGCCACCCGGAGGCCGAACGTCACATTGTCCCGGATGGACAGCGGGAACGGGTTGGGCCGCTGGAACACCATGCCGACTTTCTTGCGCAGGGCGCAGACGTCCACGTTCGGAGCGTAGATGTCGCGGCCTTCCAGCCGCACCGTGCCGGCGATCCGGCACCCCGGGATGAGATCGTTCATCCGGTTCAGCACCCGCAGGAGGGTGGATTTGCCGCACCCCGACGGCCCGATCAGGGCGGTGATCTTCCGCGGCTCGATGGCCAGATTCACCCGCTTCAGGGCATGGAATGCGCCGTAAAAAAGATCCAATTCCGCAATGTCGACGGCGGCCGTCATCACCCAAACCTCCCGCTGATGTATTCGTTGGTCCTGGAATCCGTGGGCGCGACAAACAACCGCGACGTCGGTCCCACCTCGATCAATTCGCCCATCAGGAAGAACGCCGTCGTGTCGGCCACCCGGGCGGCCTGCTTCGTATTGTTGGTCACCAGGACAATGGTGTGCGTGGCCTTGAGCGTCATCAGGGCTTCCTCGATCCGCGCGGTCGAAATGGGATCCAGCCCCGAACACGGCTCGTCCAGCAGCACCACCTCCGGCTCCATGGCCAGCACGCGCGCCAGGCAAAGCCGCTGCTGCTGGCCGCCCGAAAGCCGGAACGCGGAGGTCTGCAGCCGGTCCTTGACTTCCTCCCACAGCACCGCGGCCTTCAGAGACCGCTCGACGATCTCATCCAACTGGAAACGTTTCCGGATGCCGGAGAGCCGCGGCCCGTAGGCCAGGTTGTCATAAATGCTCAACGGCAGGGGGACCGGAAGAGCGAACACCATCCCCACCCGTTTCCGGAGACTCACCACATCGCAATCGGAATGGGTGATCTCCGTTTCGCCCATCAGGATCTTCCCTTCCATCCGGCTGTCGGGATTCAGATCGTTCAAGCGGTTCAAGGTCCGCAGGAAGGCGGTTTTTCCGGAACCCGCCGGGCCAATGATGCCCAGGACATGCCGGGAGGGGATATCCAAGGTGATGCCCCGCAGGACGTGTTGCTTCCCGTAATACACGCTCAGATTCCGGACCGATATCTGGACGGGGTCGCTCATTTCGTTCGTCTCGCGATGAACCGGTTCATGAGTCCGTAGGAAACGGCGTTGACCAGCAACACCGCGATGATCAAGATGGCGGCGGTGCCATAGGCGTTTTCAATGGAGATGCCCTCCCGCGCCAGAATGTAAAAATGGACGGCCATCGTCCGCACGGAATCGAACAGGGAATCGGGAAGTCGCAGGGAGGCGCCGGCGGTGAAGATCACGGCGGCGGTCTCCCCGATCGAGCGGCCGATGCTCAGCATCACGCCGGTCACGATGCCCGGCAACGCCGTCGGGAGAACCACTTTGAGCACCGTTTCCCAGCGTGTGGCGCCCAACGAAAAGCTCACCTCGCGATAGCTGGTGGGCACGGCCTTGATCGCCTCCTCCGAGGTGCGGATGATGGTGGGCAGCACCATGATCGCCAGGGTCAGCCCCCCCGACAGGATGCACCACCCCATCTGCAGGATTTCCACGAAGAAGATATACCCGAACAGCCCGAAGATGATGGAGGGAATCCCGGCCAGACAATCGGTCCCGAACCGGATGACACCCGTCATGCGGCTTTCCACGGTGTATTCCGTCAGATACACGGACGTGCCGACCCCCAGCGGAAAGGCGATCGCCACCGCCACCAGCGGCAAGAGGAACGTGCCCACGAGCGTCGGAAAAATGCCGCCGGCCTTGCCCATCTCCCGCGGGCTCTGGAGGAGAAAATCCAGGCTGACGACCGGAAGCCCCTTGCCCAGGACAAAGACAATCACAAAGACCAGCACGGCCAAGGTCAGAACGGTGGCGCCGCCGAACAGGGCCACCGCAATCGCCTGCGTGACTTTGGGCGGGACTCTCATTTCACGCTTTTCTTCATGGCGGCCATGGCCAGGGAATTGAGTATCATGATGAAGACAAACAGCACGATGCCCGTGGCAAACAGCGCCTGCCGGTGCTGGCCGGTGGCATACCCCATTTCCAGCGCGATGTTGGCCGTGAGCGTTCGCACGGAATCGAGGGCCGAATGGGGAATTTTCACGGAATTGCCGGCCACCATGATCACGGCCATGGTTTCGCCGATGGCCCGCCCCATGCCGAGGATAACCCCGGCGACGATCCCCGAACGCGCCGCCTTCAACACCACCATGTGAACGCTCTGCCAACGCGTCGCCCCCAGCGCCAGGGCCCCCTCGCGATAAGAGTTCGGCACGCTGCCGATGGCATCCACGGAGATGCTGATCACCGTGGGCAGAATCATGATCCCGAGAATAACGGCGGCGCAAAGCACGGAAAGGCCCGGCCCGCCAAGGTGGGAACGAATCAACGGCGCCACCACTATGACGCCGATAAAGCCATAGACGACGGAGGGAATGCCCGCGAGCAATTCGATGGTGGGCTTGGTCACGCGCATGACCGACTTGGGGACGAATTCGTTCAGGAAGATGGCGCAGGCGATCCCCAGCGGCGCCCCCACCAGCATGGCGCCGAACGTCACCCAGAGCGACGAGACGATCATCGGGTAAATCCCGAAATGCCCCTCCTGCGGCCGCCAATCCGACGAGAGCAGAAAATCCCTCAACCCGGTGCGCAGAAGGAAAGGCAGGCCTTCCTTGAAGATAAATACGGCGATCAGCAGGAGACTGGCCAGCGCCGAAAAGGCGACCAGCATCAGCGCATTCTGAACGATCCGCTCGCCTGTGTTTCTCATGGTCGGTCCCGAAAGCCAGCAACCCAACAGATGTGAACCGTCCCGCCTGCAACGTTGCGACAGCTGCGGGCAGGTGAGGCGTGAACCCATCCAACCTTTTATTTTGCCGGAAGCAGACCGTAGCTCCGGATCATGCCCTGCCCCTCGGGGGAAAGCACATAGTCGATGAAATCCTTCGCCGCGCCCCCGGGCGCGCCTTTCGTGAGCAGGAATACCGGGCGGACCAGCTTGTACCGTCCCTCCAGGATGGCCGCTTCGGTGCAGTCCACCCCATCCACCCGGACGGCCCGGACCTTTTCGCTCAACAACCCATGGGTCAGGTACCCGATGGTATTGGGATCATTGGCCACCGTCTCCCGGATGGTGCCGTTGGAATCCTGGATGATCGCCTCCGCAGTCAGCCGGATCCCGCCGACAGTCTGCTCGAATGAGGAGCGGGTTCCCGAGCCGGCCTCGCGCGAAACGACCCGGACCGACTGGTCCGCCCCTCCGGCCTCTTTCCAGTTCTTGAGGGTGCCGTTGAAAAGACCGCGAACCTGCTCAATCGAAAGATTGGTGACGCCGTTGGCCGGATGAACGATCAGCGCGAGGCCGTCCCTGGCCACCGTCGTGCTCACGAGTTCGGCGGCTTCCGGCGGCAATTGCACCAGGTCGGCCATGCCGATCTGGGCCGTTCCCGACCGGGCCGCCTGGATGCCCAAAGCGGACCCGCCCCCCTGCACGGTGATGTTCACGTCGTTCCGCATGGCCATGAATTGTTCGGCCAGCTTTTCTGCGAACGGCTGGAACGCCGTGGAGCCGGCCACCGTGACCAACGCCGCCGACTGGCGTCCGCAACCGGCTAGCAGCCCGACCACCGTCAATCCCATGGCCATGCCGATCATAAACCGCTTCATATGAACCTCCTGTTTTGCGATGTCTTGCGCTTCGAAAAGCCGGATCGTTGCTGAAGGTGCGAATATAGCAAAAGACAATCGGGTGAAAACCAAGGAATTGTTAGATTTGTGTTAGGACAAAAGGCCGTCATTTCGCCCGATGGGTATCCGACACTACCGGCGTATGCCGTACGATGCGGCCCTCAATCATCCGAACCGTCCCGTAATATAGGCCTCTGTTTGCGGTTTTTTCGGTTTTGTGAAAATGGTTTTGGTCACGTCGAACTCGACCAGATTCCCCTCGTACATGAACGCGGTGAAGTCCGAGACGCGCGCGGCTTGCTGCATGTTGTGCGTGACGATGACGATCGTGTAATCCAGCGTCAACTCCTGAAGCAAATCCTCGATCTTCAGGGTGGCCAGCGGATCCAGCGCCGACGCCGGCTCGTCCATGAGAAGGACCTCGGGTTCCATGGCGATCGCGCGCGCGATGCAAAGCCGCTGCTGCTGGCCGCCCGACAGGGAGGTCGCCGGCCGACGCAGGCGATCCTTGACTTCATCCCAGAGCGCGGCCATCCGCAGGGCTTTTTCCGTTCGTTCCTCCAGCACGTGACGGTTCCGAACGCCATTCGGCGCAGCCCGACCGCGACATTCTCGGCGATGGTCATCGTCGGAAACGGGTTCGATTTTTGGAACACCATGCCGACACGCCGGCGGATCAGGGTGGGATCGACGCCCGCCCCATAGATGTCATCGCCGAACAGCCGGATGCTCCCCCGCAACCGGGCGCCAGGGATGAGTTCGTGCATCCGATTCAGAACCCGGAGAAATGTGGACTTGCCGCAACCGCTCGGGCCGATGATGGCCGTCACCGTTTTCGGGGAAATAGTCATCGTGATGTCATGGAGAACTTGCTGTGGGCCAAACCAGGCGCACACCCGCTCCGCCAGGAAGGCGTTTACCGCCGGCCCGGCGGCAGGTTCCGTCCGTTCTTTGACCGATCGCACCGCCGGCGGGGGCAAGAAACACTCGCGGACTTGCGCACGCTGCGCCCCCGCCGCCGGCCATTCAGTCTTCGCGTTTATTGCGCTTGCGCTCATCGATGCGGGCCTCCCAATCGCCGGCGCGCGAGAACGCGCACCCCCATGTTGATGACGAGGATCATAAAGACCAAGACGACCGCCCCCGCCCAGGCTTGCCGATGCCAGTCGTCGTAGGGGGATATCGCATACGAGAAGATCTGCAGCGGCAACGCCGCAATCGGATCGCTCAAGCTGTGCGTCCAAAAGCGATTCCCGAAAGCCGTGAACAGCAACGGCGCGGTTTCGCCGGCGATGCGGGCCTGGGCCAACAGCACGCCGGTCAAGATGCCTTTCCGCGCGGTGTTCATCACGATGCGAACCGTGACCTTCCACCGCGAGATTCCCAAGGCCAACCCCGCTTCGCGATAGCCGTTGGGCACCAGGACCAGCACCTCCTCCGTCGTTCGCATGACAAGCGGAATCATCATGAACGCGAGGGCGATGCCGCCGGCATAGACCGAAAAACCTTTCATCGGAATCACCACGAGCGAGTAGGCGATGATGCCCCAAACGATGGACGGTACGCCGTTCAGAATGTCCGCTCCGAAGCGAATCCACCCGTTGAGTTTTTCCGAGCCGTACTCCGCCAAGAACACGCCGCCCAACACGCCAACCGGTACGCCGATCGCCGAGGCCAGGGCCAGCAGCGCCAGCGTGCCCAGGATGGCGTTGGCCA
>JACQHI010000197.1 GCA_016199105.1 Lentisphaerota bacterium
CAGCAACAACAACAGCACCAATGCAAAAATCTTTTGCTTGTTCATGGATCCGCCTCCTCCTCCGCTTTTGCTTCCCGAAGACTTGCTTTTTTTGCTTTTGGATTCCGCCGCGCTCATACTTAGAACTCGTAGGCCAGAGCGATGGACGCGACCCAGGGATTGCCGTCGTTGTAATAGACGATTTCGGCGGCATCCCTGAACTCCTGTTTCCACAGCCACGCATATTGGAACGACGGGGTGAGTGTCAACCCATCCAGGACGACCCACTCGGCGGACAGGCTCGCGGCGCCGTCGTTCCAATCGTCTTGTTCGATCCCGAAATTGCCCTCATTGGACGCCTTGTCGGCGTAGCCGGAGGAAAACTGAAGAGTGGCGGAGAGCCGATCCTCGATCAAATCCTCGGTATGCTCCACGGACCCCTGGATATAACCGCCATTGATTTCGTCAATATCGTAATACGCCTCGATTTTCGGCTTGAGGATCCACTCCAGCCCGACGGAAGCGAAAACCTCGCGGGAGGAGACGGTCGCCACGGGAATTTCCACGCTGTCGCCGGACGGCGTTGTAATGTCCTCGCTTTCGCCGTTATGCGGGTATAGATACTGCACAATTCCGCCCGACAGAACGATCCAATCGCACAGGGTTTTTTCATAGGAGAGCTTCAGGTCCGTCTCGTAAAACTCGCCCGCCTCCGCCGTCACGCCGTCCGTCAGGTTGAGGTTGTTCCAGACATTCAGGGAAAAACCCGCCTTGGAAATCGTCATCGCGGGCTGAAGAACGGGCTCGTCGTTCAACACAGTTCCGCGAAAGACATAGGCGGATGCCAGGGTCGCGTCCACACTGGCGGACACGTCGTTGTCGTCGTCCTGCGCGCGCCCTTGCGCTCCCGCCATCGCCAGGACGGCCGCGGCCAATCCCATCGCCCAGCCGTTGATTTTCATGGCATTCCTCCCTGTTGATTTTTAGAATGATCCGGCAACCCTGTAACCGTGAACCATGCCGGAATGAGTGAAATCTAACAGGTTTGCCGCGAAGCGCCATAAGAAAAAAGCGGGGCGCGGCTTGATTCCGCTGGACAAATGCCGCGGCGGATGCCACACTCCATCGTATTCATTTCTTCAGCGCCGCAGCGTTTCATTCCCCGGCGGCGCCATTAAAGGAGGACCGTCCCGGTGGGCGTTCATGTCGCAATTGACGCGGAACGATGCAAAGGCTGCGAGCTCTGCGTCGCATTCTGCACGCATCAGGTGCTGGCCATGGTCAGGGCGATGAATTCCAAGGGGGCGCATTTCCCCGAAATGACGCGGCCGGACTCCGATTGCACGGGGTGCCGGCAATGCGCCGTCATTTGCCCGGAGGCCGCCATTGAACTCGAACGAACCGGCGAAACAGGAGATGCGTCCAGTGTCCTCGCGTGTGCTCATGACGGGAAATGATGCGGCCGCCGAAGGGGCCATCCGTGCCGGATGCCGGTGCTATTTTGGCTATCCCATCACGCCCCAGAACGAGTTGATCGCCTACATGGCGAAGCATATGCCGGACCGGGGCCGCGTTTTTATCCAGTCGGAAAGCGAACTGGCCGCCATCAGCATGGTGTACGGCTCCGCCGCCACCGGAATCCGCGCCATGACCAGTTCCTCCTCCCCCGGCATCAGCCTGAAACAGGAAGGCATTTCCTATCTGGCCGCCGCCCGCCTCCCCTCCGTGATCGTCAATGTCCAGCGCGGCGGACCCGGCCTCGGCGGCATCGAACCCTCCCAGGGCGACTATTTTCAAGCGGTCAAAGGCGGCGGTCACGGCGATTATCACATGATCGTGCTCGCCCCCGATTCCGTCCAGGAAATGCACGATCTCACCGCCGAGGCGTTCGACCTGGCCGACCGATACCGGACGCCCGTCATGGTGCTGGCCGACGGCCGCATCGGCCAGATGATGGAACCCATCCGCCTGCGGGAGGAACAGCGCGAGTTCCCGGCAAAGCCCTGGGCCTTGACCGGCGCGCGGAATCGGAAGCCGCGCATTGTGCGGTCGCTGTTCGTCGAGGAAGGAGCGCTGGAAAAGCTCAACCGGGAATTGCAGGCCCAATATCGGCTCATCGAGCGGGAGGAAGTCCGTTTCGAGGAACTCCTGACCTCCGACTGCTCGGTCCTGGTCGCCGCCTGGGGCACGTGCGCCCGCGTGGCCAAATCGGCCATCCGGAAGGCGCGGGCCGCCGGCCTTGCTGCCGGCCTGCTCCGCCCCATCACCGTCTGGCCGTTCCCCACTCAACGCCTGGCCCAACTGGCCGAAACGGTGAAGGCCATTCTCGTCGTTGAAATGAACAGCGGCCAAATGCTGGAAGATGTCCGGCTCGCTGTGAACGGCCGGGTGCCCGTCCATTTCCAGGGCTTTCTCGGAAGCCGCATCCCATCGGAAACCGAAATCCTGACCGCCATCCGGAATCTGAGCCCCGCCTCGGCGCCCGGCCGTCGAAAACCACGGAAATCCCATGCCCCCCAAAAACCCGCGTAAACTCTACCGCCGGCCGGCGGCCCTGGCGGACGTGCCGATGCACTACTGCGTCGGCTGCGGCCACAGTCTGATCCACAAAGTGCTGGCGGAGGTGCTGGACGAACTGGCCATCGCCGATCGCACCATCGGCGTGGCGCCCGTCGGCTGCGCGGTCTTCGCCTATAACTATCTGAACTGCGACATGAGCGAAGCCGCCCATGGCCGCACGCCGGCCGTGGCCACGGGCATCAAACGGGCCCGACCGGACAGCATCGTCTTCAGTTACCAGGGGGACGGCGACCTGGCCGCGATCGGCCTCGCGGAAACCCTTCACGCCGCGAATCGCGGGGAAAACATCACCGTCATCTTCATCAACAACACCGTGTATGGCATGACCGGCGGACAGATGGCGCCCACCACGCTGATCGGACAAAAAACGGCCACCTCCCCCCATGGGCGGTTCGCGGAAACCATGGGCTACCCCCTGCGCATGTGCGAATTGATCGATACGCTGGTCCGTCCTCACTATATCGAACGCGTCGCCCTTGACGGGCCCCGGAACGTCCTGCGCGCCAAGCGGGCTTTGACCCTGGCGTTCCAGGCCCAAATGAACGGCCGCGGCTACAGCTTCGTGGAAATTCTCTCCGCCTGCCCCACCTATTTCCGTCTGTCCCCCCTGGACTCGCTGAAATTCGTGGGGAAAGAGATGGCCGACTATTTCCCGGCCCGTCTTTTCCGGAACAACGGGGAATCCGTTCATGCTTGAACGCATTCTCATCGCGGGATCCGGCGGCCAGGGTTCTATTTTTCTCGGAAAAATGATGGCGCGCCTGGCCACCCCGTTGATCCCCCATGTCACGTTTTTTCCGGCGTATGGCGCGGAAGTCCGCGGCGGCACCTCGTATTGCCATGTCGTTTTTTCATCCGAGGAAATCGGCTCGCCCGTCGCCGAGGCCTTCGATTCCATGCTCATCATGGATCAGCAAAGCGCGAACCGTTTCCTGGCCCAACTGAACCCGCAAGGCCTCGGCATCGTCAACCGGACTCTCTGCGACGTTCCGAAAAAGGCGGGCCATGTATGGGTGGCCGCGACCGAAATCGCGGACACGCTGGGGCATCCCAAGGCGGCCAACCTGGTCATGCTGGGCGCCTATCTGGCCCACAAGCATGTCATACCGCCCTTGAGCGTGGAGGAGGAGATTGCGCGGTCCACCGCCGGGATGAGCCCCTCGGCGATCGAGGCCAATCTGAAGGCTTTCCGGCAGGGACTGGCCTGCTGACCAGAAAATCGATTGGAAATATGGTAGGGCGCGCTCCCCGCTCCAGAGCGGGGCAAGCGCCGAGTTTATCCCGCCATGGCGGGACGCGCCGTTTCCGAGGCGACCGCGGCGGTTTCGGCGAAACCGCCCTACCCAACGGTGTCCATTCTATACAGCCCGGGCTATTTGGCCTTTGCCTTGATCATCTCCCGGAGGCGTTCGATATAGTCCGAGCCCGGATCCAATTCCTTGATGAAGATGGTCATCCGGAGCGCCTGCTGACGGTTGCCGTCTTCCAGGTAAATGGTGCCCGCCTTGAACGCATACGCCGTCGCCTTGGAGACGTCGCCCTTGCGGTAATAGGCCAGGCCCAGATTGTAATACGCTCCGGCCGCCGAGGGATTCAGCTTGGTGGTTTTTCGGAATTCCTCGATCGCCTCGTCCACCTTGCCTTCGTTCCACAGCTCCACGCCTTTCTGATAGTGCTTGTCCGCTTCGCTCGATTTGCCCTCTTTCCGCGCCATGGGTTTCGGCGCCGGCGCCGCCTTGGCCGGAACCGGCGCGGCGGCCGAGTCGCCTTCTTTCTCGGAACGGATCTTCTCCAGAACCTTTTGTTCCTCAGCCAGAATGGCTGCCTCATCGGCCGGCCCGGGCGCTTCCCCCGCCGGAGTTTTCGCCTCAGCCTTCGCCAGAGGCTCGCCGAGAGTCGCCGCTGCTACTCTGCGAAGTGGCG
>JACQHI010000198.1 GCA_016199105.1 Lentisphaerota bacterium
AGCGCGGGGGCGAGGGCGAACCATTCGCGTTGTCCGGCGGGCGTCGCGGCGAAGCGGAAGAACAGCGCGCCGTAATTGAGCGCCAGCGCGGCGGCGAGGATCCCGCCCCAGCCCGCGAGGTGGGCGGCGGGGGAGGTCGGAAAGAAATCCGCGCTCATGACGGCGGCGCCGAGGAGGGCGACGGCGCCGCCGATCATGCGCGCCGTGCCGGAATAGCCGCGGAACCCCTGGCGTTCGAGGAGGAGCTCCCTCATTTTCCGGACCTGCGCCAGCGCGTCATGGATATGGTTCGCGATCATTTTCCCCTCTTTTCTTTCATTTCTGCCCCGAATGTACCACAACACAGAGTTCTTTGCAATACAAAGTTTAAAGTATTTTTCAGGGGAGAGACGGAGGCAAAAGATTCCAGTCTTCGCTCGGAAGCTACGGCCTGGCAAGAAGGTAAAGACGAAGGGGCGTGAGCCGCTCTAATAGCACGGCGGGCCGTCTTCCGGTCGGATAATCATTCCCATCCCCGGTCGAACCCGCGGTAACCGGGGATGATCTTGAGTTCGTCGCGCAATTTCAGGCAGGCGCATTCCCATTCCGCGACGCGGCGGCGCAATTCCCCGATGGCGGCCGCCATCGGGGCGGTTTCGCGGCCGATGAGATTGGCCAGTTCCATGGGATCGCGCTGAAGATCGTAGGCTTCATCGCCGAAATCCGGATCCCGCGCATAACTCCATTCGCGGGTGCGTACGCCCTGGACGAGACCCGGGTGGCGGGTGCAGCCCGGCCGCCCGCCCGGCAGGCTGTCGCCCAGATGGCCATGATAATCCCCGACCTGTGCAAATACCGCATCGCGCAACGGCGTCGTGGCGCCGGTGCGGGCCCATTTCACAAGGTCATGTCCCTGCGCATGGGGCGGGGGCGTGACACCGGCGATGCCCAGCAGGGTCGGGAAAAGGTCGACGAGATCGACCAGGTGCGGGATGCTTTTTCCCGCCGACAAGCCGCTGTCCGGCGGAGGACGGAGGATGAGCGGCACATGCAGGAGACATTCATACAGCGATTCGGTATGACTGAACATGCCCTTCTCGCCGGTATAGTCGCCATGATCGCTGGAGACGACGATCCAGGTGTTCCGGAGCAACTCGCGTTCCAGGAGCGCATCGTGCAGGCGTTGGAATTGGCGGTCGAGATGGGCAATCATGCCGTAATAGACCGCGATCAGTCGGCGCAGATCGTCAGCGCCGGCTTCATCGGTCCGGAAAGCCTTCAGTGCCGCCGTATGCCAGGACGGACGCGTTTCCGGCGCGCCGCGCGGGGGCAGGGCGATCATCGCCGGATCGAACAGGGTGTCGAAGGGGGCGGGGGCGAAATAGGGCGAATGCGGATCGTTGTAGGAGACATGGACGAAGAAAGGTTTGCCGGAAGCGCCGGCGGAATCGAGCATCCGGATGGCGCGGTCGGTGATCAGCGCTGAATTGGAGCGGTCCGCCGGCAGGTCGAGGCGGCCTGACGGCCACCCGATATCGCGCCGGCCCGATTTCTGCCAGGTGAGATAACTCTCCCGGAGGAGGGGAGTAGCCGCCTCATCGCACTGTTCGTCGTAGCCGCGACCGAGGTTGCGGTTCAATTCGTAATGGCCGCAAGCGGCCGTATGGTATCCGTGGCGCTGGAGGAGTTCGGGTAGCTGCGGCAGATTGAGCGGGGCGCGATTCTGGTGGCAGGTCACCTGGTGCACCAGGGGGTGGACGCCGGTGAACACGGAACAACGCGACGGTGTGCAAATGGGATTGGGCGAGTAGGCGTTGGTGAAGAGGAGTCCTTCTTCCGCCATGCGCGTCATGAACGGCGTGCGCGCGATCCGATTGCCGTTGACCGGCGCTGCCGATGCCTTGAAGCAGTCTCCCGTGAGATAGACGATGTTCGGACGGAATTGCACGGCGTTGATATCCTAAAGCAGGCTAATGCCCCAACCCAATGAAATCAGCCACATGTTTTTATAGCAGTTTCTGGCTGTGAAGGCACTAAAACAGTTTGTCGAATTACAGGGGAGAGTAGCAAGCGGTCGGGCCACCTTGACGCGTTTCATGTTCCGTCCTGGAGACCCGCTGACCACAGCGGGCTGTTTTCCATACGAAACAGGGAGAGACAAAGGTAAAGACGAAGGATGATGGGGCGCTCGCCCGCGGCACAGCAATTCTCATTACAGCGGTCGCTCGACGCGCAAAGCGAAATCCACGTAGGTCCCGACTCCGATCGGGACCTCTTCGATTCGAAAGCGGTCCCAGTTGGAACTGGGACCCACGCGTTTCGGACCAGCAATGAGCCTGCGGCTCTTTCATAATGCGAATTCCCACCCCGCGTCATCTGGCGTATTGCGCGGCAGCCGCGGATGAATTATCCTGCCCGGCATGGGTGAGGCGTTGCGAGTTTCTCGGGAAAGCCGCGGGGATATCCTCGGGCCGGTGTTTGGCCGGCACGACTGGATGGCGTTTCTGACGGTATTTTCGGTTTCGCTGATCCTCTTTGTTTCGACGCTGGCGCCGTCGGTGACGCTGGAAGCGTCCGGCGAATTGATTGTGGCGGCCGATACCCTGGGCGTGCCGCATCCCCCCGGGTATCCGCTCTGGACCCTGCTGGCCTGGCTGTTCAAGACGCTGTTTCGCGGCGTCACGTACCAGGGACACCCGAATCCCGCCTGGGGAGTCGCCTTCATGTCGGCATTTTTCGGCGCTCTCGCGTCGGGGCTGATCGCGTTATTGGCGAGCGGCACGAGCCGCCGGGTGTTGAAATATGAGTGGAGCGGGGCGGTCTTCGACGAGCGCACGGTGTCGGCCGTTTGTTTCATCGGGGCGGTGTCCGCCGGCCTGGCCTTCAGTGTCACATCGTTCTTCTGGTCGCAATGCGTGATCGCCGAAGTGCACAGTTTGAACGTGTTTTTGTGTCTGCTGGTTTTCGCGCTGGTCTATCGGTGGTTTTGCCGGCCGGGCCGGTATCGCCCGCTTTATCTCGCCGCCTTTCTGGTCGGAGCGCTGGCGACCAACGGCTGTCGGTGGCAACTCCTGCTTCCCGCCCTGCTGGTGTTGGTGTGGGCTGTCCGGCGCCGTGTGTTTTTCGAGATGCTGGTTGTCGCGTGCTTGGCTGTCTTCGTGGTCGTGGTCTTTCCAGGGATTTATTTGTTTGATGAATTAAGATGGAGCTGTCGTTCCATCCTGACAGAGATGGCTATCTGCGGAGGGATTCTTGTGGCTGTGATCTGGCCTTTGCGTTCCTTGTTTTTTCGAATGCTGAGGGGGCTTCTTATCTGCGTACTGGTGGTGGTCTTATGGACCTATTTAGCACGAAATTGGTCAATAAGCTGGGGCGATGAATTCGGTTGGAACAGCCGATCTATTCCGATCTGGCTGGTTATGGGCGGAGGAGTGCTGGTCACCCTGGGTTGGCGTTTGCGTCGATCTTTTCCTCGCCTGCTGGGTTTGATGATTTTAACGGCCAGCCTGGCTTTGTTCGGATTTGCCTCGTGGCTCCTTGTGTCCCATTGCCAGGAAAAGGGATTCAGGCTGGATTGGTACAGATTATTCCATCTCGGGATTCCCTGGATCGGAGGGCTTGCCCTGGTTCTGCTGGGCTGTTCCTGGCGGAGCGTGGAAAGGCGAACGAATCGCCCGATATGGATTCGCGCCGGGTTTGGCTTGTTGGCGTTGGTGAATCTCGGCGTCATTCTGGGTGCCATAGTATCAGGAAATGTGTCAGTGGTCATGGTGCAGGCGCTTGTTGCCGTGTTTCTTCTCGATATGTTGACGGCCTATCTTTCGATCGGGTTCCTGTTCCCGGAATGCAGGCGCATGCTGTGGGTGCTGCTATTCGGGGTGATGGGGCTGACCTTGTGGGCCTATCTTCCGCTGGCTTCGTCACGGAATCCTCCGATGAACTGGGGCAATGCCCAGGTCTGGTGTAACTTCAAGCACCTGATTGGACGGGGGTCATATCAGCACTGGAATCCGCGCTGGGCTCCGGCCGAGTTGTGGAATCAACTATCGGAGTTCATGAGATTGCTGGCGGAGCAGTTCTCACCCGGGTTGATTGTTCTCGGCGTTATCGGGCTGGGTGGCGGGTTTTGGGTGGCTCGCCGGATGCGATGGTGGTGGGGAAGCATGCTCCTGGCCTTCTTTTTTTTCGGGCCTATGTTCGCCGAGCTTGTCGCCGGCGATCATTCCGTCCACACGATTTTTATGAATCGGACAAATTTCATCCTTCCCTTTGCCGTGTTTTCGCTTTGGATCGGGTATGGGCTTGTGCTGGGATTGGCGGGACTGCACCGGTTTATCCCGTTCCGCCGGACTATTCTGGTTCTGGGCGCGTGCCTGGGCTTGTTGATCCCGGGACTCGTCTTTTACCGAAGTTATTGGAGTAAAACCATGCTCTCGCGGTTCGGAGGTCCGGAGCAGAACGGGCATGATTTCGGCTGGCAACTGGGAAGCCTTCAGTTGAATGGGGCGAAGGGCCTTCGGGCCGCGGCGGCCGGCGAGCCGCCGATGCCCGATCCGGACTATCCGCCCGCGATGAGCTCCGGCAGTATTTTCTTTGCGGGGACGGATTCCGGTCGGTTTGTGAACACCTATATGATTTTTTCAGCCAAGGTGAGGCCCGACGTTTTCCTGCTTACGCAGAATGCGTTGGCGGACAACACGTACCTCGAAGGCATGCGAAGTCTTTACGGGGATGCCATCTGGATCCCTGCAACGCAGGACAGCAATCAAGCCTTCAAGCAGTATTTGGATGACATCAAGGCCGGGCGAAATCCGGGGTCAACGAACATCATTATGGATGCGAGAGGGAGCGTAAGGGTTCAAGGCGTGAGTGGAATCATGGTAATCAACGGGATCATTGCCGGGATGATTGTCGAGAAGAACAAGGCCGGGCGCGAATTTTATGTGGAGGAAAGCTACGCCATCGAATGGATGTATCCGTATCTCTCGCCGCACGGCCTGATCATGAAGCTTAACAGCGAGCCGTTGTCAGGGCTCACGCCGAGGATGGTCAAAGATGACATGGATTACTGGAATTGGACTGTCCAAAGGCTGATGGGAAATCCGAAGTTCCGCCGGGACGCCGTGGCGCTGGAAGCGTTTTCCAAGCTCCGATGCGCCATCGCGGGGATCTACGGCTTTCGGAAAATGTTCCCGGAGGCGGAAGACGCCTGCAAGCAGGCCATCGAATTGTCTCCAGTCAGTCCTGGGCCAAGTTTCCGGCTGGCGGAGCTTTACCGTGAGCGCGAGCAATTTGAAGACGCAAGGAAGGTGATGAGCGACAATTACAAGCTGGACTCGAAGAATAAGCTCACAGAGGCTATCCTGAAGCAAAACAACCAGATGGAACAGGCCGAAAAACGGATCATGGAGTTGCAAATCGCATTGAGCACCAACGGAATCTCCGAGGCCAGCCTGGAGCTGGCTAGATTGTATCAGATGAGAGGCAAGGAAAAACCGTTCAGAGATTTGACAAGACAGATACTGGACAGCACCAATGTGCCGCCATCGGCTTACCTCGAAATCGCCAAGATGTGGAAGCGCGTATTCCCTCCTCAATTGGATCAGGTCGTCGTGGCCTACCATCGCTATCTTCGGCGGGAGCCCGCCGACGCTCAGATTTGGCTGGAGCTATCCTGTGCACA
>JACQHI010000015.1 GCA_016199105.1 Lentisphaerota bacterium
ATGCAAGAGGTCCCAGTTGGAACTGGGACCCACGTAGGTCCCGACTCCGATCGGGACCTCTTCGATTCAAAAGCGGTCCTAGTTGAAGCTGGGACCCACTCGTTTCGGACCAGCAATTTTGGTTCGACCCAATTTGAAACTTGAATGATGGGGGCGGATTGTCTTGAATGGGGCGCGTCCTTGCCGGCGCGGCGAAACGAATAGGAGGGATGACGGCCGATATGAACGTTGTTTCGATCATGGCGCATCAGGACGATGAAATGCGCTGCCTGGGCACGATGCTCAAGTGCCGGGCGCGCGGCGACCGGCTTTTTTTTGTCGCCGTGACCGACGGTTCGGCGGGGGTTTTACGGCAGCCGCCGCTGCCGCGCGAGGAGGCCGCCGCCATCCGGAGCGGCGAGTTGTCGGCGCTGGCGGGGCGGCTGGGCGCCGAGACCCTCTGTCTGGGGGAGCGGGACGAGTTTCTGTATGACACGCCGGAGTTGCGGCTCCGGCTGATCGAGGCGATCCGCCGGACGGGCGCCGAGTTGATCTTCACGCATTACGCGGACGACTACAACCTGGACCACACCACGACGCATGCGCTGGTCAAGCACTGCGCGTTGCTGGCCAGCCTGCCGCTGCTGCCGGGACAGTGGCCGCCGCTCAAGAGCCATCCGGCCGTGTTCTGCGTTCAGCCTCACGGGCCGATCCCGTTTCCTGCCACGCATTTTGTGGATATCACGGCCCTGGAGGCGCAGAAGATCGAGCTGCTGAAAAACCACAGTTCGCAGGAACAGGCCATGCAACTGGCGGTGGGCGCGGGCTTCGACAAGCTGTGCAACCGGCCGGATGCCTTCTGGGGCGAGCAGGCCCTCTGCGAGTATGCAGAGGCGTTCGTGCCGATGCAGGCACGGGGTGCGATCAAGCCGTATCCGGTGCTGCCATGAAAGGTCATTGCTTGAAAGGAGATTCCGTCGAAAAACCGATCCCGGACAGTCCGCGAGGCCGCGGACCCTCCCAAAACCTGTCGAAACGCCATGCAATTGCAGGGGAGGGACGGCGGCCTCGCCGTCCATCAGGGGTTTTTCGATGGAATTGAAAGGAGACCCATGAACAAGGTCAAAATCGGATTGGTCGGGCTGGGTTGGATGGGCGCGGAACACGGACGCAACATCCTGGCGCACCCGCGCGCCGAGCTGGCGGCGGTCTGCGACGCCGATCCGGCGAATGTCCGGAAGTTCCAGGCGGCCACCGGCTTCAAGGGCAAGGTTTTCAAGGACTACAAGGCCCTGCTGAAAAGCCGTGTGGACGCGGTGGTCATCGCCAGTCCGAACGCCCTGCATGCGGATATGGCCGTGGCCGCGGCCCAGGCGCGCAAGCATATTTATTGCGAAAAACCCATGGCCATCAACCCGGCCGATTGCCGGCGCATCCGGGATGCGGTGGACCGGGCGGGGGTGAAATACCTGATCGGCTATCACCGGCGCCTGAATCCGCTCTATCAATACGCCCGGCGGCTGCTGGACGAGGGCAAACTCGGGAAAGCGTTTATGGTGGAGTCGGACTATCTGCACCACGTGCCCGGCAACCTCGGCATCTGGTCGTGGCTCGGCAAGGAGAAGGTGGCCGGCAGCCTGTTCCACGGCGGCAGCGGCCATAATGTGGACCTGATCCGGTATTTCTGCGGCGACGTGACCGAGGTGGCCTGCATGAAGGGCGCGTTTCTGCCGCGCGAGCCGCAGGTCGAGACCGAGGACACGGCCGTCGCGGTATTCCGCTTCGCCAGCGGCGCCATCGGCAAGGTGCAGTGCTGCGTGGGTCCGATCCTCCCGTTCCATTTCAACTTCAAGCTCTACGGCACGAAAGGGTCGGTGCTCGACAACCACGTGTGGCTTGATGACATGCCGCGGTTCGCCGAGGCCGGCCGGACGAGCGGCGGGCTCACGCTGCCGGAAACCTGGATTCCCGACAACGTCCAGGGCGGCGTCGGCGAGCCCTGGGACAAGCTCATGGCGCATTTCATCGCCATGCTGACGGACAACACGCCCTGTCTCAACGACGTTGCAAGCGCGTATCAAACGAGCCTCGCCTGCTTCGCCGCCGTCGAGGCGGCCCGGCGGAAAAAAGTCATAACCATCAAGGAAATGGACCAATGAAATACGGACCGTTCGCCAGGAAGCTGCGGAGTTACGGGAAGACGGAGATGAAGTATTTCCAGGAAGTCCTGGACCGCGGCCGGCTCAGCATTTTCTTCAACGAGGGCGGCCTGGTGGACCGGTTCCAGAAGGAGTTCGCCCGCTACACCGGCTCAAAAATAGCGCTGGCGCGGGTCAACGGGATGGGCGCCCTGGCGGAAGCGGTCGGGGTCAGCGGCGCCGGCGTGGGCACGGAGGTGCTGTGCGATCCGGTCGTCCACTTCGGCGCGCTGGCCGCGCTTTATTTCAACGCCGTGCCGCGCTTCGTGGACATCGAGCCGGATACCTACTGCATGGACCCGAAGTCCCTCGAAGCCTGTATCACGCCGAACGCCCGGGCCGTGATCGTGACGCACCTCTGGGGATTGCCGGCCCGGATCGACGAAATCCGGCGCATCTGCAAAAAGCACAGGCTTTTCCTGATCGAGGACTGCGCCCACGCGGTGGGCGCGCGCTGGAAGGGGAAGCACGTCGGCACGTTTGGCGACCTCGGCATGTTCAGCTTTCAGGAATTCAAGCAGCTCTCCACCGGCGACGGCGCCATGGTGACCGTCCAGGACCGGAAGCTGGCCGACAACATGGAAAACGTGTGGGCGTTCTCGGGGGAAAGTCCGCGCATCATGACGCTCAACTGGCGGATGAATGAAATGACCGCGGCCATCGGCCTGGCGCAGTTGGAGAAAGTGGACGACATCGTCAACAACACCTACAACGTGACGCTGAAGCTGTTGAATGACGCCATCGCCGGCTGCCGCTGGCTGAAACCGAGGCGGGTGCCGAAGGAGGCGGTCCAGGCCGGCTACTGGTTCGCGTGCAAGTGGGAAGGCGACCGGTATGGCATGGATTACAACCGGTTCAAGAAACTGAACGACAAGCTGGGGATCGGCCTGCGGTTCGGCTTCAACGAAACCGCGCCCTACGAATTCGAGTTTTTCAAAAAGGCGCAGGCCTACGGCCATGAATGTCCCAACAAATGTCCGTTCTACCTGAAGAAGAGCCGTTATGTTTACCGAAGAGGCTTGTGCCCGGTGGTGGAAGACGTCATGCCGCGCCTGGTCACGGCCAATCTGATCTTCCTGTCCATCCCCGAAGCCCGGCGCATGGCGGACCGGCTGTCCCAGGCCATCGCGATCATGGACAAGGGGTGAGGCGGAGGGCCGCGCTGTGCGCAACAAGATGACCGCCGAGAAGAACAATCGTGAGAAAACGTTCTCACGCAAAGACGCCAAGGCGCAAAGTGGTGTGTGTTTCTCGTGCCGGGCCATGGGGATCGATATTCTGAGGTGGACCGCGCGCTCCGTCGCGCGGTAGTCTTTTCTTGCCCGCCCGCGGAGCGGTCGGGCCACCTTGAATCGCGGTGTGAAACAACGGACGGTTCACCATATAGTTGGCCGAGGCGGTAGAATGAAAAGGATCCTGGCAATTTGCTGTGTGGTGTCGCTCGCATCCTGTGCATCCTTGCGCGTGCCTGAGCAGGCGACAAAACACTCGCACCAAGATCCGCAGAGCGTCAAAAGCGCCCTGGAGGCGATCACGATTCCGGAAGTCCGGTTGCGGAACGCTTCCACGATAGAGGCACTAGCTTTCTGGTCGGCGGCGTCCCGGACGAACAATGCCCAGGGAAAAGGGGTTTCCGTCATATTCTCGGGTGAGACACTGCCGTCAGATGGAGGGCCCACGATTGAAATCGCCACGAACAACGTCTCTTCGCTCGCCTTTCTGAATGAGATCTGCCGGCAGGCCGATCTTGTGTGGTGGCTCACGCCAAAATGCATGGTGATCGAACCACGAAAAGCACAGAGGATCAAGCCATCAGCTTCTGCCCCCCTGGCGTCGAGTCCGATGGCGCGGGTCATCACAGAGGATGTGGTCAACCGCCATCTTGGCGCCGGCAGCGCGTCAGCAGACGCCCCTCATATCGCGGAACATGAGGGGGCTCTTTGCTTTAGTTTCGGGTGGCATTGTGAGATGAAGTTGGCCCGGGGAGGGCAGCTTCTTCCGCCGAACAAAATAGAGGAAGATCGCAAAACCCGCGGAGCATCCTGGAAGGAATATCTCGAACTACTTGAGACCGAAGGGGTCCAGATGAGCCCGGAGGAGTACGAGAAGGTAAAAGCAAATTTTGTTCTCTTTAACAAGCTCATGAGTGGTGATGATGCTACTCGCTATCCGAAGATCGGAGCGCGTGCGTTGATGGTTGTATGGTGGGATGGAGAAACCATTACCTTCACCACAACCGACGGGAAGTATGATGTCGAGATCTCCCGTGTCTTTAACAAGAATGTCTTTGTCCAAACACGTCCCTTGGCGGAGGACATCTCGAATTTGTATGATCAGGAAAAGGGAAATCCTGGCAAGATGCCCGCCCGCGGCGCGGCCGGGCCACCTTGACGCATTTCATTTTCCGTCCTGGAGACCTGCTGACCACGGCAGGCCGTCTTCCGGGTGAAATTGGGAGAGACAAAGGTAAAGATGAAGGTAAAGACGAAGGGGCTTGAGCCGCTTGATTCCCGGATGGCGGAGGGCTATGTTTCCTTTCCGCCGGGAATCCCGGCGCCACACGAAAGGGATGCTTATGACCTTTGCCTTCGGCTCGGCCAAAACGGCGTATGAAAAGAATCTCCATCCGCGCCTGCTGACCGACGCGGCCGGACTGAAACGGTTGAAATGGCAGGTCCGCAAGGGGCCGGGCAGGGCGCTCCTGGCCGCCGTCCGGCGGAAGATCGCCGGGCCGGCGCGGGAAATCCTCGAGTGCGCCAACCTGCCGGA
>JACQHI010000186.1 GCA_016199105.1 Lentisphaerota bacterium
ATGTCAATACAATAATGAATATATTTAAATAATGTATGGCTACATTTGAAAGACAAAAAGAAGCCAAATGATTGCTGATGAATAAGTTGCGCAAAAAACGCAAAAGAAGATGCGTCTTGGAGGTAGGGAGGCGACACCGTCCGAAGAAGAGGCCGCACGTTCCGTTGAAAGTGGCGTTTGAGGGAAAGTCCCGATCGGAGTCGGGACCCACGTAGGTCCCAGTTCCCGTGAGGGACGTTGGCCCGTCCCCGTGAGGGGCGTTGCCGCAACGGGGCTCACGCCCAACGGGACTCACGTCCAACTGGGACGGCAGCGACCCCCACGTCCTGACCGCGAGATCGTCTTCATGCGAATTGCTGGCTTGCCCCGGTGCGGCCTTGTCAA
This sequence comes from Lentisphaerota bacterium, assembly GCA_016199105.1. Lineage (GTDB taxonomy): Bacteria > Verrucomicrobiota > Kiritimatiellia > JAAZAB01 > JAAZAB01 > JACQHI01. Next base: position 385 of record JACQHI010000186.1, read on the forward strand.
TGAAGAGGCGGTGCTATAGAGTCACGGCTTTTACGCGAAAGGCACGATCCATGAGTTCGTATTGTTGTGTGGTGGTTGGGGCGGGGGGGATTTCCCAGGTCTGGTTCAAGGCGCTGGTCCAGGAATCGGTGGCCGTGAAGGCCGTGGTGGATCTCCAGGTCGAGGCGGCCCGACGCCGCATCCAGGAATTCAACCTGGAGGCGGAACCCTCCGACAATCTCAAGGCCATGCTCAAGAAGCACCGGCCGGATTTCGTTCTGGATCTCACCGTTCCGGAAGCGCATGCCGCTGTGACCTGCGCCGCCCTCCGCATGGGATGTCACGTCATCGGGGAAAAACCCATGGCGTCCGATATGACGGCGGCCCGCCGCATGGTGAAGCTGGCCGAAAAAACCGGCCGCCTTTATATGGTCAGCCAGAGCCGGCGCCGGGAGGCCCGGAACGAAGCGCTCCGCAGTGCCGCGGCCTCGGGCGCCATCGGCCGCCTGACCACGGTGAATTGCGATTTTTACATCGGAGCGCATTTCGGGGGATTCCGCGACACGATGGCCAGTCCGCTGATTCTGGACATGGCCATCCATCATTTCGATCTGGCGCGCTTTTTCAGCGGGGCCGATCCGGTGGCCGTCTATGCGCGGGAATTCAATCCGCGCGGCTCGTGGTACCGGGGCGATGTGGCGGCGACCTGTGTTTTCGAGATGAGCGACGGCCTTGTGTTCACCTATCGGGGCAGTTGGTGCGCCGAAGGCTGCCCCACGAGCTGGAATGGCGACTGGCGCCTCATTGGAGACAAGGGGACGCTGATCTGCGAACGGGACCAGCCGCCGCGGGGGCAGGGGGTGAACGGGACCGAGGGGTTCATCCGGCCGCTGAAGGACCTCGACATTCCCGTGCCGCCGTTGCCGGCCGAGGGCTATCACGCCGGATTGAGGGAGATGCTGGAGTTTCTGAAAACCGGTCAAAAACCGCAGACCGAGTGCCATGACAACATCCGGTCCCTGGCCATGGTGTTCGCGGCCATCGAAAGCTCACGCAAAGGAAGGCGTGTTCCGGTCCGGAGTATTTAACTGGAAAGGATGATATGAATATGCACAAGCAGGCCATTCGCATCGGGACGCTCGTTCCGGGGGAAAAGGCGCCGGCGTATATCCGGCAGATACTGGGGCACGGATTCGAATCGTTTTCGCTGACGTTCTGGAGGACGGTCGGGAACTGCGATTTGAAGAAACTCGCGCGGGAGGTCCGGGATACGCTCGCGGGAAGCGGCGCGGTCATCAGCAGCGTCTGCGTTTATGGAAATCCGCTCATGACCGACACATTGGCCGCGGAGACGCGCGAGAGCTGGAAGAAGCTGGTCGATGCCGCCCCCAATTTCGGGTGCGACATTGTCGCGGGTTTTGCCGGACGCGTTATCGGCAAACCGATTGACCAAAGCATTGCCCGGTATGTCCAGGTGTTCAATCCTCTGGCGAGGCGGGCGAAGGACCGGGGCGTCCGACTGGCCTTCGAGAATTGCGACATGGGCGGCACCTGGGCGCAGGGGGACTGGAATATCGCGCATACTCCCGAGGCGTGGGAGTTGATGTTCGATGCCCTGCCGGAGAAGCATATCGGCCTGCAGTGGGAACCCTGCCACCAGCGGGTCAAGCTGATCGAGCCCCTGCCGCAGTTGCGGAAATGGGTGCAGAAAATCTTTCATGTGCACGGCAAGGATGCCACCGTGCTGTGGGATGTTGTCCGCGAGCACGGCATCACCGGGCCGAAACCATTCGCCTTCCACCGGACGCCGGGCTTTGGTGACAGCAACTGGACGGACATCGTTTCCGAACTGCGCATGGGCGGGTTCTCCGGCAGCATCGATATCGAAGGCTGGCACGATCCGGTTTACAAGGGCGAGCTGGAAATGACCGGGCAGGTCCATGCCCTGAATTATTTGAAGCGGTGCCGCGGCGGCGACTTCGTCGCCAATCCGGTTTGATGCGGCAATTGCACTTACCATGAGTCAAGAGGTTGCTCCAGCGTTTCCGGGAGGGGTGTGCGGGGAGCCCGGAACGGTTCTCATCCGGCAGACGGACTTGGACGGAGCGGACGCCTGGTGTCTCTTCGATCATCCCGTTGAAATTCTCACGGCGAAACGCCGCGAAGAGATTCTGCCGGCGCTGGAGCGTCTTGAGGGTGCCGTTGAGCGGGGCCTGCTGGCGGCCGGTTTCCTGGGCTACGAGGCGGCGCCGGCCTTCGATCCGGCGCTGGCGGTCCGCCCGGGCGGGACCCTGCCGCTCTTGTGGTTCGGCCTTTATGAGCGCAGTCGGACGCTGGACACGCTGCCCCGCCCGCCGCAGGACTTGTCCGCCATGGCTTTAGCGTCGGCGGACTTGTCCTCCATAGCTTTAGCGTCGGAGGAAGCGCCTTCCGAGCCGGACTGGAAGCCATCCATTACGCGCCCGGACTACGAGCGGGCGGTCAGCCGGATTCGGGCCTACATCGCGGCCGGCGACACGTATCAGGTGAATTATTCCTTCCGCCTTTCCACCGCTTTTACGGGCGATCCGTGGGAATGGTTTCTCCGTCTGCACAAGGCGCAGGCCGCGCCGTATGCGGCCTATGTGAATGCCGGCGATTTCGCGCTCGCCTCCGTTTCCCCCGAATTGTTCTTCCGTCTGGACGGTGAACGCATTGGCTGCCGGCCCATGAAGGGCACCCGTGCCCGCGGCCTGACGTGGGAGGAGGATCGGGAGAACGCCCTGGCCCTGTCGGTGTCCGAAAAGGACCGCGCGGAAAACATCATGATCGTGGACATGGTGCGGAACGATCTCGCCCGCGTTGCCCGGCGCGACACGGTCCGCGTGACGCGCCAATTCGAGGTCGAGCGATATCCGACGGTTTTTCAAATGACCTCGACCGTGGAGGCGCTGACGGCGGCTCCCTTCAGGGAGATATTCGCCGCTCTTTTTCCCTGCGCCTCCATCACCGGCGCGCCGAAAGTGCGGACCATGCAGATCATCGCCGAGCTGGAAACCGCGCCCCGCGATATTTATACCGGTTGCATCGGGATGATCGGGCCGGGGCGGCGGGCGCAATTCAACGTGGCCATCCGGACCGTTCAAATCGATCGGGCGAACCACCGGGCCGTCTATGGGACCGGCGGAGGGATTGTGTGGGATTCCCGGGAGGACCTGGAATACGAGGAATGTCTGACCAAGGCGCTGGTCCTGGGCGTTTCGCGACCGGACTTTCAATTGCTCGAGACGATCTTCTGGAAGCCGGAGACCGGTTATTTTCTCCTCGAGCGGCATTTGAAGCGCCTTGCCCGGTCGGCCGAGTATTTCCAGTTTGCCGCCGATATTCCGGGCATCCGGGCCCGATTGGAGTCGGACGCACACCTCTTTTCCTCGCCCTGCCGGGTGCGCCTGCGGGTGGGCGAGGCGGGGGATATCCAGAGCGAATCCACCCCCCTGCCGGCCCCGCCGGCATCCGGACCCTGGAGACTGAAGCTTGCGGCGTCGCCGGTGAACAGCCGGGATGTCTTTCTCTATCACAAGACGACGCAGCGCCAGGTGTACGATAAGGCGCGGGCGGAATGTCTTGATGCCGACGATGTCATCCTCTGGAACGAGAAAGGCGAAATCACCGAGTCCACGATCGCCAATGTGGTCATTCGGAGCGACGAGGAATTCTTCACGCCGCCGGTGGCCTGCGGGTTGTTGGGCGGCGTGTATCGCGAAGAGCTGATCGAACAGGGGAAGGTCCGGGAGAAAATCCTGACGGCGGCCGATGTGAGGAAAGCCGATGCCCTTTATCTGGTCAATTCCGTCCGCGAATGGATGCCGGCCGTTCTCCTGCCGGTGTAAGCGTTGGAAAAAAGGCTGTTTTACGATGTTGACATCCACGCCACAGAAGAGCTATTTTAAGCCGTAATTGAGGGGTGGGGATTCCAACGCTATTAAAAACCGCCGGCTGACGGCGGGGGAGCGCAATACCATGAAGAAAAAAAGCAACCTGTTGGCAACGGGTTTTCTTATCGTCTTGTCCGTCATGCTGTTCCGGCCGGCGGAAGTTCGGGGAGAGGGCGCGATCGAATCCGGCCAGTGGTTTTCGGACATTTTTTGGCCTTGGTTTGGATCGAGCGTGAATGATACCTATTATTTTTATGCCGAAAGCAACGACACCACTTTCCTTCGAGTGTCGCAAAATGTGGGTGTTTGGAATAACGAAAGAACGCCAGATACGACAGTTTTTTTACCGCCCATCGGGAACACGAACATCCTGACCAACGTGATTGGACAGGCGTGGCCCACCGACATTGTGTTTACGAATATGCCGATCCGAGGCTGGTACACGGTGGTGGCCGGCGCGCGAACCGGGGTGGTGTGGAACATCACGAATTTTTACGATTACAGCATATCGTTTCTCCGGATCACGGACTATCCGTTGTCGTACGCCGATCTTAACGTGGGCAGCATGGAATACGGAAACCCCCATGAGGGCACGATCAGCGTCAGCGCGGATCTGGATGCGGGTTTCTTCTTCGTGACCAACGACTGCACCGTGATTGTTCGCATGGGCCAGCGTGAAACCCACCTGGTGCCGAATATCCGACTGTATGATCCGCGGGGGCAGCAGATAGCCATCGATTTTCCTCCGGAATATCGTTCCGAGATCACCGCCCGGCTGACCACCACCGGCATCTATTCCGTCGTCTGCTCCGACAACTTCATCGCCAACGGCGATTATTCGCTGAATATGGTGCTGGTTCCGAATCAGACGCTATCCGTCTCGGAGCCGGAGTTCGGCTGGATTATCAATGGGGAGACGCTCCAGGGGACCATTAGCGCTCCGGGAGACATGGACGTGGCTTATTTCGCCTTGGTGACCGGGGATGTCTATCGCATCAGCATGAAGGAAACGGATGTGGACATCAACCCGCGCATGAATCTGTACGATCCGGCCGGTTTCCTGCTCGTGCAGGGGGCCGATACATACCAATCCGAAGTGGTCATCACCAATGTCTGTACGACCAACGGCGTCTATTACGTTGTCTGCAAGGACTCCCAGGACCGGTTCGACGTCGAATACGCCCTGTCCTTTCAGATCACGGAAGGACCGAGCGCCGCCTCGCTCGCCAGCGCTCCTCAGGGTTTGACAGCCACGGACGGCACCTATACCAACAATATCCGGGTGAATTGGATTGCGCCGACGAACGGCGCCACGGCCTACGATGTGTGGCGGAGCTACGGCACCAATGACTTTGTCGGCATCGCCACCAATTTTGCGGATACCAACTATGACGACGTGACCGTTTCGACCAACGTGCTGTATTATTACAAGGTTAAAGCGCGGAATTCGTACGGCACCAGCACGAATTTCAGCAACACGGATGTGGGCTATGCCGGCACCCTTTCCGTGGCCAACACCCGGCGGGCGATCCTGGTCGGCATCAATACCTATGCGTCCGATCTCGGGGCCAGCACGCTGCAGTTCTGTATTGCCGATGCCGTCGGCGTGCGGGATGACATCCTGCTGGCGGATGGATCCAATCGCTGGCCGTCGGCGAATGTCCAGCTTTGGACCGACAACCAGGCCACCAAGACGATCGTCCGCGGCGATTTCCAATCGCTGGCCGCGACGAGCGTCGTCGGGGATGTGGTCCTGTATTTTCAGTCCAGTCATGGCGGCCAGGTGTCGGGCACGGACGCTTTTATCGTCCTGTATGACGCCCTCTACCAGGATTACGAGATGGCGGCCGACCTCGCCCTGTTCCAGTCGGGGGTGAAAGTCATTGTGATCATTGACGCCTGCAATTCCGGCGGCATGTACCAGTTCAGGGGCGTTCCATGGAAATTTGCGGAAAACGTCATGAACCACTACCGTGAAATCAAGCTCGCCGACTATCGCGCCAGGGGCCTGGCGGCGCCGAGAACGCTGGGCGACAACATCGCTTTCATGACCGCCGCGGACTATGACGAATTGTCATGGGAAACCTATCCGCATGGACTGTACTCCGGCGGTCTGATCGAGGCGGCCACCAATGCCGTCTCGGATGTCAACTCGAATGCCAATGTCGAATTTATGGAGCTGCATAATTACGCCTTTGCGCGGGTGCAGGCGCAGGAACCCACGCAGACGCCGCAGACCTATAACACCAATCTGCTGGCGAGTGTCGCCGCGCGCACCACGGGAAGCGGCGCCGGCGGCGGCGCCGTTGGGGATCCCATTGCGCCCGAATGCGATTTCGATGGCGACAATATTTCGGAAATCGCGGTCTATGACACGCTCACCGGCGGCTGGTATGCGTTCTCGCCCCTGTATGGGATCGAGATCTATGGGCTGCAGTGGGGCGGCGCGGGTTTCCTCCCGGTGTGCGGGGATTTCGACGGGGATGGCACGACGGATTTGGCCGCGTATCATTCCGACAGCGGCACGTGGTATGCGTATTCCATCCGCTACGGCATCATGGCCTGGGGCGTGCAGTGGGGCGGTCCGTCCATGATGCCGGTCGTGGCCGATTACAATGGCGACGGCGCCAGCGATCTGGCCGTGTACGAGAAAACCTCCGGGTATTGGTTTGTCCGGACCACAACCGGGACCATCCTCGTCTGGGGACAAAGCTGGGGCGGAACCGGCCTGACGCCGGTGCCCGGCGATTATGACGGCGACCGCGTGGCCGATCACGCGCTGCTCAGCGATGGCGGTTACTGGTTCATTCATCCCGTGAATCCCAACACCAATGCGATCGCCTGGGGCACCCCCTGGGGGCAGGCCGGCGATCTGCCGGTCGCCGGCGATTTCGACCGTGACGGGGTCTACGATCTGGCCGTCTATCGTCCCGGCACCGGCACCTGGTATGTCGCGTCCATCGAAGACAGCAGCACGGTGTTGCAGGGAACCCGGTGGGGCGGCTCCGATATGCAGCCGATATCCGGCGATTATGACGGCGATGGC
>JACQHI010000006.1 GCA_016199105.1 Lentisphaerota bacterium
CCCCGGATTAACGCCGCGTGAGGTCACGCGGCCTACAAGAAATGGGCCTTTTTGTAGGCCCGGTGACCCCACCGGGCGGGTTTTTCAGCGGGATCAACATGGAGTGCGTCCCGACCTCGGGAGAGAGTCGGGACCGGCGAGCCGTCTGGAGTTTTGCAAGAAGCTCGATTAGCAATCCAAAGCGAGTTGTTCGAGAACGAGTACGGAGAAGCGCTCGATCGAGGAACGAGCACGATGGACGAGGGACTGAGGACGACGCGAATATCTGGCAACCGGGCCCATACAGCGGATGAACGGGGATCGGTCCGCTCGTCGTCGCCCTCAGTCCTCGAATGACAAGCCACGCGCCTCGCATGGCAGAATCAGATCGGCGCGGAGACGGGGATTAGCCCATCAGACAGGCGGACGTCAGGTCGCTCCCCGCTCCGGTCCTCGGCGCCTTTTCGCCGAACGCGGAGACGAACAAATGCCCGATATGCTCCATCGCCTCCGGCGCATCGCGGCCTTCCGCCACCACCGTCAAGGACGTGCCGTGGCCGGCGTTGATGGAGAGAAGGTCGAGAATGCTTTTGCCGTCGACGAAGTTGCCGAACGTTTTCACCCGGATGTCGGCTTGATACCGCCCGGCGGCTCTGACGAACAGCGCGGCCGGGCGGGCATGCAAGCCGTGGCGATTGGACACTACAAACCGTGAACTGACTGTGGACATGATGAACGCCTCCTTGCATTAAAAGTTATACTGCTGGCAGTCTGCCACGGCGCCTCCGAGTCCGCCATACGGACAAGCCTGAATCGCAGGTTCGAAAAACATTAGCCCGAAGACTCCTTCTCCGCCAGAAAAACGCCATAGCGCACCCGGCCGGACCGGGTCCCGTCTTCCATCCGCTTGAGTTGGCCCGCAAAACGAAGGCCGGTCAGCCCCCCTTTCGCCAGCAGGACCATCCAGGGAATCTGCCGGATTTTCCGCAGGCCGTGCGTCCAGGTCGGCGCCGTGCGGGCCGACCAGTCCTCGGCGCGGAGAAGCCGGAATCCCGCCTTGGCGATGGCCGACGAATAAAACCCGAGAGTCGGCATATGGGGCAGATCGAAACCCCGGCAGAGCTTCTCGTATTCCCTCGCCGCCGCGCCTTCAACCACGTCCTCCGAAGAACACCACGTGGCCAGCACCAGTTTCCCCCGCGGTTTGAGTACGCGATGCGCATGATGCAAAAACAGCCGCTTGTCGAAAAACTGCTCGCAGCTCTCGAGCGACCACACCACGCTGAAGCCGCCCGAGTCCACGGTCGCCATGGAGAGCGCGTCGTCCACCCGAAACGCCGCGTTCGCCGCCCCCGCGGCGTGCGCCTTGGCCCGGGCGATTTCAACCTGCCGGCGGCTGAGCGTGATCCCGGTCACCGCGGCCGGGAGCGATGACGCCAGACGGATGGCCGTTTCGCCCAGGCCGCAGCCGACGTCCAGAACCGACTCCCCCGGCTGAAGCCCGGCCCAGTCCATCAATTTCGAGACGAGTTTTTCCTGGGCCTCAGCCGGGTCCTCGCGGCCGTCTTCGTAATAGCCATGATGGATATGCGGCCCCCACTCGCGGCGCCAGGCGCTGGAAATGGCGTCCCAAAATTTTCCGACGCGGGCGGCCGTCCGGCGCGCATCCCGGCCGAACACCGGGATATCGGTGGGAATGCGGCGGATTCTTTTCATGAGTCTCCGCCGTTTCGTCGCAGCAGTTGAATATGCACCGAAAAGCCGGCGCCGAAGGACAGCATGACGCACCAGTCGCCGGCGGCGGCTTCCGCCTCCAGTATCCGCTTCAGCTCGAACCACACGCCGGCGGACGACATGTTCCCGTAGTCGGCCAGTATTTTCCAGGTCACCGCCAACTGCTCCTCGGAAAGGCCCACCTTGTCGCGAATCCGCTCGATCACGCTGTGGCCGGCGGGGTGGATCGCCCAGTGGCGGATGCGGCTCACGCTCAAGCCATGCCGCTCCAGGAAACCGGCCAGAAGATTTTTGACTGCGGCGCTCACAATGACCGGCACCCGCCGCGTCAGTTGATTGTGCAACTGGCCGTTCCGATAGACATACCGCACGTCGTCGCGATAGCCCGGGTCGGTGTGACAGAGGGAATCGCGCACGGCCCAACCGTCGCCCTCCCCCCGGACGATCGCGGCCCCCGCCCCATCGCCGAAAAGGGCGTTGGACACCACCAGTCCAAGATCGTCGGACATCTGGAACGTCGCGCTGCAAATCTCCACCGAGACCGACACAGCCGCCTTGCCGGCGTCGTCGCCGACGATGTCCCGGGCCAGTTGGAGATTGGGCAGGGCGCCGGCGCAGCCGGCGCCGACCAGATCGTAGAGCCGGATGCCGGCGGGCAAATCGAGCGCCTCCAGCAGGTAGGTGGAGAGGCCGGGACACACATAGCCGGTGCACGTGTTGACCACGACGGCGGAAATGACGTCAGACGACACCCCGGCCCGTTGGAGCGCCTCGCGCACGGCCTCCGCGGAGAGCCGGACCGCCCAGCGGGTGAAACGGGCCATGCGCTCGTCCGGATTCTCGTCCACGATATCCGCCATCTCGTCCGAATTTTCGAAAGCCACATGCCGGCGGCGAATGGAGGGATGCGCGAACACCTCGCGCGCGACGGAGACAGCCCGGCTCCCGATTCGTCCCTCGTAATGGGTCTGAAGAAACGCCTGCGCCGCCGGCTGGGTCAGCACACAGGACGGCACCGCGGTTCCCACGGCTGTAATCACGGCCATTGGCGACCTCCTATCACGATTAGCGTTACCGTAGCAAGGCGGGCTCGGGATGCGCGCAACACTCTTGTGGGGAGAGGGAAGAGACGATTGTGTTTCATCATGCTCCGTGTCTCTGTGCCTCCCGCCAAGCGCGGGGCAAGTCCGTGGCTTGCCATGCACCGCGCGTGGTGAATCCCATCTTAGCTTTAGCGTTTTCGTTTTTTATCGCACTTTCTCCTGTCATGTATCGTGCGCGAAGTTTCTTCCTTTCCCCGCGCCCGCGCAATCAGGATTTTCGACCTTCCGAATCAGGCATAACCGGATACCCCCTTCGCCCCGTGTGGAGGAGAATTCGCGCTATTCGGAAAACCCCAACGCCGGCTATCCGCATTATGGCGGCAACGCATCCGGATGACAGGCAGGAATGCCTGTCTTACCCGGAGTAAGTCAGCCATTCTTGGCTGACTCAGGCGCAGAACGATGTCATAAGGCGAATGACCGGCCCAACGCCAGGACAATCGAAAGGAGATAAGACCATGAGCGTAACACCCTCCACCATGCTCGAACTCGGCACGCCGGCGCCCGATTTTGTGCTGCCGGATGTCGCCAGCGGGCGCCTGATCACGCTCGCCACTTTCGAGGGGAAGGCCGCCCTGCTCGTCATGTTCATTTGCCGGCACTGCCCGTTCGTCAAACACATTCAGGCGGAACTCGTCAAACTGGGCCACGACTATGCGAACAAGAATGTCGGCATTGTCGCCATCAGTTCCAACGACGCCAGGGACTATCCCGACGACGCCGCCAAAAGCCTCCGCGAAATGGCCCGGTCGCTCCCGTTGAATTTTCCCCTGTGTTACGATCAATCCCAGGAAACCGCCAAAGCCTACACGGCGGCCTGCACGCCGGACTTCTTCCTGTTCGACGCCCGGCGGCGCCTGGTGTATCGTGGACAATTCGACGACAGCCGCCCCGGCAACGACATACCCGTGACGGGCAAAGATCTTCGCGCGGCCATGAACGCGGTGCTCAAGGGCAAACCCGTCAGTTCCGATCAGAAACCCAGCAGGGGCTGCGGCATCAAGTGGAAACCGGGGCACGAACCCGCCTATGCGCGATGAACGAGGGCCGCCAAAGGCGGCGACTGTTACCGTGAGGGACGTTGTCCCAACGGGACTCATGTCCACAGGATAGGGGATAGGCGGCTTGGCCCAAGCCGCCGCAATCCGGAAACGGACGGCGCGTTGAGCCAACGCGCCCTACCAAATCGAAAATCAGTCCCACCTGCCCATCAGCCGCCGGATCGACCAGGGATGTTCGACGTTCGATGTTCGGCGTTCAACGTTCGACGTGACAAAGGCAACGCCTACTCCCGCTCAACCAGACGGCGAATGGCGGCGGCGTCCATGCCCGAGAGTCCGAGCTTGGCGGCGTCCGGGCCTTCCGCCCAGAAGTCGCTGTTGAACGCCGTCCCGCAGAGTTCGACGATCCCCCGGGTCACGGGCGTCGCGACGCCGAGCTGTTGGGCGATCGAGACGAACGGCACGAAGGCATAGGGAACGTCCTCGTGCACGTAGTGAATCGCGGTCGCCGTCGGCCAGCGGAAATTCGCGTAGGCGGGGCAGGAGTGAATCGCCTCGTAGGCCGTGGTCCCGGACGCGCCGTAGTAGCGGTGCAGCCAGCCCGCCGCGCTGACGAGATCGGGCAGGCCGAAAGCCGACCCCAGGGCGCGCCGCTCGGCGTCGAGCGCGTCAATCACGCGGCCGACCGCGGGAGTGCAGCCCTCCCGGTAGAAACCGAAGTCCACCTTCGTGCGCTCCAACTCCCCGGCGTTGAGGAGCGTGATCGCCGGATGGAACATGGGATTCAGGTTTTCGAGGCTGACCTCGAGCACGCTGCGCATCGGACGGGCTTGCGGATAGGCGCGCCGGACGAGGTCCAGAAGCCGGCCGGTCTCCGTGGCGGGAAGCGCCGCGACGGGGAAATCCTGCTTCACGCCGTCCACGTGGACCGTGGCCGGGCCGACCTTGCGCACGGCATACACGAGAAGCGTGCTCTCCGCGAGCACGACTTTGCGCCGGCCGTCCTGGGTGAGCGCCTTCCTGAATCGCAGCGCCGCCCAGTACCCCGTATTGAAAAGCACGAACTGGCCGTCCCGGACATGGGGCGCCACCGCCTCGACCATGCGCTGATGGCCGAAAACGGGCACCGACACCAGGACGAGTTCGGCGTCGGCGAGCGCGGCGGCGGGATCGGTCGTCACCCGGGCCGGCATCACCCGGCCGGTCCGGGACGCGCCCTTGAGCTCGATACCGCCCTGCACCTGGATCGCCTTGACGTTCTCCGCGAATTCGGGAAGTTCGAAGAGATGCACGCGGAGCCCGGCCAGCGTCAAATCCGCGGCCATCGCCATCCCGCCCGCGCCGCACCCAAGAATTGCAATTGTGTCGCTCATGAAGTGTATCTCCTTAACGGCCTGAGTCAGCCAGGAATGGCTGACTTACCCAGTATGACAGGCATTCCTGCCTGTCATCCGGAACGTTGGCGGCCATAATTCAATGGCTGCTTTAAGTGTGCGTTCATGGCGGCAACCGTAGGCGATACGTCATGGACTTTCAAGCGCGAACATCCTGTATATGGGAAAAAACAGGATAAACTGGCCGCAAAGAGGCGCAAAAAAGCGCGCAAGCCTGAACCACGGACCATGAATCCTGCGTAACACTTCTTAAAGCCGAAATGACCGAGAAATTCCTTAATCGTCCGGATATCCTGCCCTGCTTCCAGAAGGCAGCCCGACAACGGTCTTGATTTTCAAGGGATGGGTCGAGTAACCTCCACTCTCGCTGACACATCCCCATGACCACAAAAACTGAAAAGCCATTGCTCGTGAGGATTCTTCCGGACATTCTTGCGTTTGGGATCGGGTTGGGCATTGCCTATTTTCTGAAGTGGGAGACCACGGAGTTGGTCTGGAGTCTGTGGCTTTGCAGCCTTGTATTGGGATATCTTACGCTCTTGTCGGCCATAGGCGGCGGCGCTTATATCGGGATCCAGGCGATCATACACAAGGATTTCAAGAAGCAGTATCGCGTGCCGGCCGTCCTCATCGGGATCGCAATCGGCATCTTTTTTCTGGGTTTCTTTTCTCTTCATTTCGGCGCGTTCCATGCGGTGCATTCCGTGTTCCTGATGCAGTTTTTTCCGGTCAAGGGCATGCCGGATGACGGATTCGGCGCCGCGTTCATGAATCCACCGCTTCTGTGGGTGTTGGTGTTCAGGCATCTCATGATGCCCTATGGCATGTTTCTTATCCCCGCGATCATCGCGGAAAGGAAGCATATATTCCTGCCCCTCGTTCGAGCCGTGAAGGCTGTCCAGGCGGGAATGCGCCCAAACGACCAGGTGGGAGACAGGACAGAGAGGAAGAAAGACAAGGACCGTCACCCTATAGGCGATGCGATGGCCCGGCCTTACCTCAATGTCGTGCGCATGCACCTGCTCATATTCTTCTTCGCATTCTGCCATATTCTGAAGGTCGATTCCTTCTTCGTCTATGCGGTTGTTTACTTCGTCTACTTCTTCCCGTGGAGTGAAATCAAGAAACGGACAGCGTAGGTCCCATCTCCCGTGAGGGACGTTGGCCCGTCCCATGTGAGCAAGTTTGCCCGCCCGCGGCGGGCGGGATTTAATGGATTGAAGCTGCGGGAGCGGGAGCGCGAACGCGATAGGCAGAAATGCAAAGAGTGGCTACTCTGGGAATGAACGCAGTTCATTCAACGGGCTCAAAG
>JACQHI010000190.1 GCA_016199105.1 Lentisphaerota bacterium
ACCTCCGGCAACCGCGCGAGAACGGCCGGGTCTTCCACCGGTACAAAGTCCTTGACCACGCGCCCACCCACCAGCCGGGGTGTCGCGCCCGGCGCCGCGCGATACACGATCGGACGATCGGCCGCACCGCTGTCGCGAGCGTCGAGAGTGAAGGAGTTGGTCAACTCGTAGAGTCCCGCCTGCACGCGCACGACGATGCCGCCGGCCGGAAGGCCGTCGCATTCGCGGAGGCGGCGGATGGCGTCGCGCGCCTGCCCGACCGAGGCGAACGGCCGCCCGCTCGTTCCGTCGTTGTCAGTACGCCCTGTCGGCGCGACCTGCAGTTCCAGCGGTATTGCACCCATGAGAAGCGATCCCAGCCCCGCCCACGCATACGCAACAACCCACCATAACCTTGCACTCATACATGCCAGGACATCAGCCCGGAATGTAGTTTTCGCGGCCGGTCAGGGCGAGGATCGTTTCGGCGATCAGTCGAACCGTCAGGTCGAGATCATCCAGGGACACGACTTCCACGGGGCTGTGCATGTAGCGATTGGGCACACTAACCAGGGCCGTGGCGCTGCCGCCGCGATTCAATTGGATGGCGTTGGCATCCGTGCCCGTGGCGCGCGGCTCGGCCTGCATCTGGTACTTGATCTTTTTGTCCTTCGCCACCCGGCACATCATTTTGCCCAGGACAGGATTGATGTTGGCCCCGCAGTGCAGGATCGGCCCCTTCCCCAATCCCACCTCGCCAATCTTCTTCGGATCCGCGCCCGGGAAATCGGAAGCGAACCCGACATCCACCGCGATACCGATCTGCGGATGCACGTTGTAGGCGCTCGTGATCGCGCCGCGCAGCCCCAGCTCTTCCTGGACCGTCACCACCGAATGCACGGCAACATTCAGTTTGCGGCCCTTCAACTTTTTCAACACCTCCACCACCACCCACGCCCCCGCCCGGTCGTCGAAAGCACGCGAGGAAATCAGGTTGTTTTTCAATTCGATGAAGTCCGGCAGGATCACAAGCGGATCGCCGATGGCGACGGACTTCAGGGCGTCCTTCTTGTTCTTCGCGCCGATGTCCAGCCAGAGATCCTCCAGCTTGACCTCCTTGCTGCGTTCCGACGGTTCGATCAGATGCACGGGCTTGCGGCCGATGACGCCGGCCACCTCGCCCTTGGCCGTCATGATGCTGACCCGCTGTCCGACCGCCACGGGCGGATCCCAGCCGCCGATGGGCGCGAAAAAGATGAAGCCGTTGGCGTCCACGTGCGTAATCATCAGCCCGATCTCGTCCACGTGCCCCGCCAGCATGACCTTCACGGGCGCCTTCTCGTTGAGGCAACCGGTCACGTTGCCGTGCACGTCGGTGGTCACCTTCGGCGTGAACACCTTCATCCGGCCGCGGATCACCTTCTGCGCCGGCACTTCGAAACCGGACGGCGACGGTTGTTTCATCAGGTCCTTCAAAAAGGCCAGGGAATCGCGTTCCATAATGGTTGTCTTTCCAGCAAAAGGTTTCGTCCGGACGGCCGCGGCCGGCGCACTCACACACGGCCCGGAGTATTGAAAATGCGCCACAGCCTGTCAAGGCCCGATCCGCGCGCGGCAGGAATTGTAATTATGGATATTCAACACCCAACGTCCAACACCCAAGTAAGATAAACCTGATTAGAAGCGGCTATGGGCCCGCCTTGGGCGCCAGACCCATGATCCCCATCAGCTCCAGGAGTCCTTCCGCGTAAATCGTATGGCCAAAGGCATTCGGGTGATGATCGCTTCTGCTCACCCACCCGACGCGGCGGAAATCCTCCTCGGTATCGGGAATCCCGTTTCGTTTGAGCACCCGCTTGGTCACGGGCCCGATATCCAGCGCTTGGAAATTCCATTGGTCCACGAGGTCCAGGACGACGGCCCTTTGATCGGTTCCAAGCGTTCCGATCATGATAATGACCGGAATGCCGCGCTCTTTCGCGAGTTGCCCGAGACGGTCCATGGCGCGCCGGTAACCGGAGGCGCCCACCATGTAGCGGTATTCTTTCAACACATTGGCGCGCTCCTCTTCGTTCACGTTCCGGAATTCGGAAAAGACCAGGTGTTCGTCATCATACGTCCGCTTCAGGCGGCCGAGCCGGGCTCTGACGAACTCCCAGGCGTAGGATTTGCGCCACGTGAAGGACGGCTTGGGTCGCAGCATAAAATTCGGCACGCCGAAATCGTTATTGATGAACTGCATGACGATCAAGTCGGGCGCATAGGCGAGCGCCTTGTGCTCGAACGTGGCGACCTCGATCGCGGTGTTATAGCCCGGCACCGCGAAATTGATGGCCTCGTAGAGGGGATGGGGCTGTGGCAGGGCGTTCAAGGAGCGTTCGAGCACCGCCAGATAAAGCTCGGCTTGCCCGACACCCCACCCGAACATCACCGAGTCACCGAGGCCGACAATACGGAACGTCCCCGCCGGCTTTTGCAGTTTGTGTTCGCGGTCCCGCAGCCCCCGCGAGTTGGTCGTCACGCGTTTGTCCCGGAAAATGCAATCGATATCGGGCTTGA
Organism: Lentisphaerota bacterium; assembly: GCA_016199105.1. Lineage (GTDB taxonomy): Bacteria > Verrucomicrobiota > Kiritimatiellia > JAAZAB01 > JAAZAB01 > JACQHI01. The sequence continues at coordinate 2,539 of JACQHI010000190.1, forward strand.
ATTCATAGACGATATTCGTGAAAGCGCTGCTCTGCACCATGTCGCCGAAATCCGTCTCCTGGTCCGACTTGACACGATTCAAACGCGACCGCAGGAGGCGTTCCTCGAGATTTCCGCCGCGTGTCCGATCCACCGCATAGGCAATGCGCAACCCCGCCTCGAAGAGCAGAAACACGAAAAGAAACGAAAAAGCGCTGAGGAGAAAACGGAAGGCATATATTTTGGGTGATTGCATGGCGTTGAAGACACCCTAGCACAATCAGGGTCGGGCAAAAGGATTTATTCGGGTTGCGATTTGACTTTGCCGGTCTTTCCCGATAAAGAACGGCATGAACTATCGGATTGAAGATCTGGGCGAGGCCGGCCGCGGCGACGCCCATCTCGACTGGGATCGCGGCGTCCTCGCGCGGCAGCCGGAGACCGGAGAGGAAGTGGTCATCCATCCCACCTTCCAAAAGGGCTTCCTCGCCATCCGCCCCCAGACCCGCTCGAGCCTCCATGTCCAACCCGACTGGTCGGTGTACGCCCATACCAACCGCATGGCCATCCAAGGCCCCGGCGGCTCCGTCTTCAACCTGGGCATCCGGAAAAACACACCGCGGCAACAGCCGGTCATGGACCTCCTGGAGTGGGACTGGAAGGCGCCGGAGTCCCGTCCCGTCATGGAATTCACCCCCTCACATTTCATCATTTCCCACATGGACAGCGATGGAAAGGACGCCGTCTATCTCCTGACCTACAAGGGCGATCTCCTGGAACTCCATCTGCCCTCGAAGCGCGTGCGGACGCTCCTGAACCCGGCGGGCGAGTTCGTCTGCAACCGCGCCGACGGGCGGATCTATTTCGCGGCCGACAACGCCATCCACTCCGTCGATCCCCGCACCGGCGAGCGCGCCCCCGTGACGCTTCACGACGGCTCGCCCTGCCCCGTCGAACGCCTTCGCGTGGACGGCCGCGGCCGCGCGGTCCTTCCCGTCACGGTGGGGCGGCGGAACGGGTGCGCCTTGTGGTTGAAGCTCGACAACGGCCGGGCGGAACCCATCGAGGCTTCGCGGGTGGCTCTGACGAACACCCTCGTCTCCAATGTCGATTCCGCCCAGGCGACGCCCGCCATGAACATGCAGATGCCCTACGTCTTCGAGGACGGCAGTTACGTCAGCCGGTTCGTCGGCGTCGAGATGACGTGGGTGGATGCCGCCGGTATCCCGCACACGTTCGCCGTCGACCGCAAAACCTTCCCTCTCCAACCTTTTGCAATCGAAGCGGGCGGCGACCGTCTCTGGC